>CAWVSQ010000175.1:0-1504 GCA_963933005.1 uncultured euryarchaeote | reverse complement strand
GTAATGTTGCTTCAACCATTTCAGGTATTGCAATTCCCTCGCTGTATAAATTCAACAAGTAAGGTGCGACTATTTCAACAATGGACAGGAATGCGACGATTCCTATGAGGATTAATAAGATTCCAAAGTTGCGAGATTCCAATAAGTAGGATCCACCTACGAGAATCAATCCAATAGGTGTTGCGACGAAATAGATAGCTGCTACAGGGAAATGTATTGAAGATGGGACGGGGAATACTCCGACTAATGCTAGATTGATTCCTCCGACGAATATGAGAGAATAGCCTATTTTTGATATAATTGAATCTATGTGAAGACTTCGGGTTAGGAAAACGAAAATGGATAATCCAATTCCTGCGATTATCATTCCGGCGTTAAATATGAAAATGTGTAAGCCATTGGAGGGAGCAGATCGTGCGATTCTATCAGGTAGTTCACCGATTCCAAGATCACTGAGTGCAAATTCGGTCCAATTGAACCAAGGTGCAAAATAAATTGCCACCATAACCGATAGAAGTCCAATGGCCGGTCCGATTAATCCTGCATAAATGCCTAGTCTACGTAAATTTGTTTTTTCGGTTGACATATGTAGATGTCGTTAGTTGGGGAAGAGTATAAATCGGCGGGAATTAGAAGAAATCAGCGGGCTGCTGCTGCGACTCTTTCTTTTTCTTCTTTGTGACGAATTGCATAAGTAGATGCGTCATATTCCGCGGCCCCGATTAATTGGGTTGCGAGAGCTTGGTGCGCAGAAGTTTTTTTCTTGAAAGATGCGTTTTTAGTACCTTCAGCGAGGAATTTTATTGCAAGATCTACACGGCGTTGAGGAGATACGTCGACTGCTTTTGGGACAGATACACCGCCGTATTTTAAGCGGACAGTTTCTTCACGGGGGGCAGCGTTTTCTATGGCACGAACAAAAATTTGAACGGGGTTTTCTTCAGTTTTTTTGTGAATCAGATCGAATGATTCTTTTAGTATGTGGGATGCTTTTTGTTTTTTTCCCGAGTTTTTTCCAGGGGACATGATTCTATTGATCAAGCGTTCCAACGAACTGATTTCTGATTTTTGAAATTGTTTTGCAGAGTGCTTTCCGCGAGAGTCAGAATGGGGATGAATTTGGATGTAGCGCTGTAGCCCTATGTCCGCGTATTCAATATCTTGAAGACTCCACTTACCAAATAAATCAGACATTGGCAAGATATTTGTTTCTTCTACAGGAGGAGCTTCAGGGGGTGTTTCTTCACTCATAATTAACGTACTGGTTTCTCCCGGTTTCCTCGAACCATTTCAAGAAGGCTCACACCATTAACTTGCTCTACTTTATAAGTCACACCTGAAAGATCTCCCATGGTCCTTCCAGTGGCACCACCAATTCCAGATATAAGAACTTCGTCGTGTTCGTCGATGAAAGAAATGGCTGCATTTCCAGGACAAAATGCAGTTACTTGCTTCCCATTTTTAATTAGTTGCACTCGGACACATTTTCTTATTGCTGAGTTTG
>CAWVSQ010000174.1:0-1505 GCA_963933005.1 uncultured euryarchaeote | reverse complement strand
CAACATCCGAAGGAACTTTAGGCGCAAGTTGTTTGAAAGTATTTAGATCCACCTCTAGGTTTTTTATATTTCTATTATTTATCCCAATGATGTCCGCCCCAGATCGGATTGCCATTTCTATTTCTTCTTCAGAATGCACTTCCACCAATACTTGAAATCCTCTCTGTTTCGCAGCCAAAACTAGTTTATCTATTTTTTCTACAAAACTAGCTATTATCAATATGATATCTGATTCCACAGCATCTAGTTGCATCTCATTTAATATGAAATCCTTTCTCAAAATTGGAACGTCGACCGCCTTTCTCACACGCTCAAGCGATTCTATTGACCCATGAAAATGTTCTGGCTCAGTCAACACCGAGAGGGCGGTAGCCCCATTTTTTACCATAGAAATTGCCATTTCCACTGGATCTTCATAACGTACTCTTTCTGTGGTTGGACTTGTGGGTTTTATTTCTGCTATAATTGGAATGTTTCCCTTTTCTCTAGATTTTTCTAGTGCCTCTGGCAAGGATCGTGCAGAAACTTCAACCCTATCGCCCGGAGACCCCCGCCGTCGGGCCGACTCAAGTATTGCCCGGATCTCCGGTGCCAATCTCTCTTTTTTGTTCATTATTGTACGTTTATGGACTTATATGTACATAAGGTTAACTGTTACGAGGGGTTAGTTCTGCTAGAACTATTTTCTCATTTTTATTTACTTTTTTTCTTTTTCTTAGCTTCTCTAGCCGCTTTATATGCTTCAAAATTACAAATGGGACATCCTATCTCCCACGGATCTTTCCCCTTATGAATCACCAGTTCGGGAAGTTTATGATCTTCACACACTTTGTCCGATATTTCTATTTCTCCCTCCCGTGGAAAAGGAAGCGTATATCCACATTCAGGATACCTAGTACACCCAACTAATCGAGATCCACTTCTCATTCTCTTAACCGCAAGCTCTCCTTTTTCTTCAGTACCGCAGTCTGGACAAATCCCAATAATTAGATCTTCCTCTGCTTCTGCATTATCCGCTTCACAAATGGGGCACCCATACACGAACGTCCCCCGTCCTGCAACCATCTTAATATTTTTCAATTTGTGCATTTCACAGACGTCTTTCACGACCAATGGCTCTCCTTTATTGGGTAGTGGTAGTGTAAATTTACATTCTGGCCAATTATCACATCCCACAAAAAATGCCCTTCTCTTCTTGCTTTTTCTAACGACTAATTCATTCCCACAATCTGGACATGGTCCTATTGTTTTATCAGCTTTTAAGGCACTTCTTATATGCCCTCCTATCTCTTCCTCCGACCCCTTTAATTCCTCAAAAACTTTAGATAGAATTTCTCTCGACCGCTTGGTAACTTGTTCCAATGTCAAATCCCCGTTGGCTATCTCTGTCATGTTTGCTTCAAGTTCTGCAGTCATCTCTTTTGATACTACCAATTCTGCATATTTCTCAACTGCTTCTACGACCCCACGTGCCAAGTTTGTAGGTTGTGGTGGATTCTCTTCTA
>CAWVSQ010000173.1:0-1517 GCA_963933005.1 uncultured euryarchaeote | reverse complement strand
GCATTTCTCCCAATAGCCGCAGTGATTTTCATTGCTGCAATTTCAATGTGGATCGCAAGCGAATTGACTTCTAAAATAGGACCAAATATTCTTATTATTCACCAAAAAATATTCGGTTTACTGCTCGGTGCCATCGCGATAGAATTCGTCATAGAGGGACTGAAAACGACATTTCCAATCCTATTGTAACTCTCCTTCCATTTCTTTTTCAAAACTTGCCACTTTATAACGATTAAATTCTTACTATTGCCATGGATCTTGGAATTCATGGAAACACAGCACTCGTTACTGCTAGCTCAAGCGGAATGGGACTAGGGTGTGCACGTTCCCTTTCATTAGAAGGTGCAAATGTCGTTATTTGCGGTAGAGATTCTGATCGTCTAACACGCGCAAAAGAATCCCTCGAAACTGAAGCAAAAGGAGATATATTAGCAATCCAAACGGATTTAACCAATCCCGAGGATATCCAAAATTTACTTGATAAAACCGCCAAAGAATTTGGACAACTTGATCATATTGTCACTTCTGCTGGACAACCTCTTGATGGGTCATTTAACAGCCTTAATGTAGATAATTGGTACGATGCATATGATACTTTCACGATGAGTGTCGTAAGGATACTGCAAGCCGCTCATCCATTATTATCTAGTAGTGATATGGGTTCTGTCGTTTTAATCACTGCAACTGCTGTAAAAGAAACAAACCCTAATATGACCATGTCTAGTTCGGTTAGGAAATCCTTGATTGGCCTTATGAAAGTTCTTTCTTTCGAGTGGGCACCTATACGGGTAAATGCAATTTTACCCGGATCACATGATACTCCTCTGATGATCCAACATGCACAAGACACAGTCGACTCCGGAAAATATACTTCTCTACCCGAAGCTCTTCTAGGCTGGGCAGATAATCCTTTAAACCGAATGGGAAAACCTGAAGAAATAGGAGATGTAGCTGCCTTTTTATCTAGTCCTAGAGCTGGATATGTCACTGGAACGGCAATTCCCGTCGATGGCGGCCGAATGCGCTGTGTATAATCGAAACTCTCAATTTTTTAACAACCATCCATTCTTATATGTCTACTAAAGTGAGATATCTTCTCCAGGGTTCTACCCCTCTAGTTACTATTGAATCAAATATCATCCCGCAACGTGACCAATGGATCCGAATACACGGGGATCTATACCAAGTCTATCATATTTTCTACGATCTAGACAATGAATCAAAACCATTTACAAATGTGTTTGTTTGGCAGCCAGACAAACCCGATGCAGACTATCACCTACATAAAATGCTAACTCAAACTCTAAATTCACAACGAGAAGCAGTAATGGGCTATGATTTTGCTGAAAAAAACGATGAGGAACATATCGAAGTTAGGACATTTGGACCTTGATCACCCCCCAACTTTTACAAGCGATTGGCAAGAGTTTACTTTTAGTGAGCTAGAATTCACTTGAAATATATTATGAGAATAGAAGGATCTTGGCCCGCAATTGTTACTCCTTATGATAGCAATG
>CAWVSQ010000172.1:0-1572 GCA_963933005.1 uncultured euryarchaeote | reverse complement strand
TCCTAGTGCAGAAGCCATCGCATCGGGATCTGGATTGGAATGGGTCAGTATCACTATTCTTTCCAATTTACTAAGTTTCTTTTTCAAAACTCGACCATTGGGACGCCTTTTTCCATACTTCTTCACCAAAATTGCCAATAGGACTACAACTATCCCACTGGCGGCTAGAATTTCCATTCCTACAATCCCGCCTATCACTTTTACTATAGAAATGAGACTTTCTAGAATGGATGACATCAAACTCATAATAATTTCTCTAATCATATGGAATTTACCTTAATTTCTCTACTGCAAAGAGTTCCCAAGGACTTAATCACCATTTCCATTCTCGCCATACTAGATTAAACTTTCTCCATCAAACACACTTGGGTCATATTTTATACTCATTAATTTCAAGATAGTCGGCGTTATATTGTACAAATTTGACCCTTCTACTGTTATCCCGGGCTTATCGATAATCAATGAAGCGTTTTCAAACGTATGCATACCATTTCTAGGCCCTTTTCCAAACACACCCTCCTTTTCTCCAAATCCCGCTTTTAGGTCAAAACCATCATTTGGCAGTGCCACCAAATCCGGTGCAATTCCAATCTGATCCCCTTCAAAAATATCCTCACTAATTTCAACACTTTTCATCACTTTTTCTCCTTCTGGGCCTTCTATCTCTAGTAACATTTCTCTTAATTCTTCACGTACATTTTCGTAATCTTCTAGATCGATTTTTCCATCAAGTTCTCTCCCTTTTAAATTTATATAAAATCTACCTGGGATAAGTGAATATCCCATAGAACTCGAAGAAATATCCTCGAGGCTACTTTTCCCATTTTTCCTATACTTTATCCAACCAACTCTCCGAAGCCACTCATTTGCATTGAATTCATATTTCAATTCTGTAAATCCATGGTCAGAAGCTATTATCATAGTTACATCCTCTGCCAATAACTCCTTTAACTGGCCTATGTACCCGTCCAATACTCTATAAAATTCGAGAAATTCTCTAAAATATTCCCCCTTCTGTTGGTAATCTCCATATAGAAAGTGATTCACCCTATCTGTCGTCATGAATACTCCAAAAAATAGATCCCAATCATCTTTCTTAATAAAATGCTCAAATGATTCGAAACGCTTCTCAAGCGTAAACAGAGCATCTTGTAAAAACGCCGTTTTATCTTCTTCATGACCCAACTTCGAGTCTACATCAATCCGATACCCCATCGACATTAAATATTCTCTTAATTCTTGCGAATTCGCTGCACTCTCTATCGAAGCAGACAGAAAACCAGACACCATTCTTTGTGTCCCTTTTTCAGGAGGATATGTAACGGGAACGTTGATCACGGTTGCCTTTTTCCCCGTTTCTGCAATCCATTCCCATACTCGCTTAGACTTGACGTCATTTCCCATTGGAATATACGTCTCGTTACTTCCGATCTTTCTTTCTTGGAATCCATAGATCCCAGTCGATCCTGGGTTCTTACCAGTGGTGATACTAGGCCAACAAGCACTAGATTCTGGAGGGATTATACTTCTAATCGCACCCGAAGACCCCCCTTCTGCAATCATTGTTATGTT
>CAWVSQ010000171.1:0-1596 GCA_963933005.1 uncultured euryarchaeote | reverse complement strand
GAATGATGCTACGCTTTCATTATCCCACACCGACATCGACACTCTTGGAACCGAAATATTTCCTCTAAAGTTTTTCGGTGGTTTTTCGTTTGATGCACGCCACAAGGAATCCCCGCCCTGGTCTGGATTTTCATCTGCACTCTTTGTCTTACCCCGGGTCCAACTCATTCAGACAAAAAACGGATTTGAATTAATCCTGAATGAGTATGGGGATGGTATAGACCCCACTCAAGTCGAACTCAATCTTTTATCCCTAAAATCTAAAATGGAATCGGCACCAGTTTCTTCCCACCCCCACCTTCCCTCCCAATTAGTCAAATTAACCCCTTCCGTTTCCCGCAATCTCTGGACCTCTCAATTAACTGACGTTTTGAGCATAATAGAAAATAAATCTTTAGATAAAATTGTACTTGCTCAATCCCTCAAAGCAACTCTAAAACATCCCCTCACACCTCTCAACACCTTCTATAATTTACGTGACCAAAACCCAGGATGTTATCATTTTCTTTTTGAACCATTAGCTGGAAACACAATGTTTGGGGCCACCCCCGAGCTTTTAGTTTCACTAGATGGAAACATGATTCAAACAGAAATTTTGGCAGGATCCATAGCAAGAGGGGATTCAGAATCTGCCGATGTAACTTTGTCAAAAGAACTATTGGCGAGTTCTAAAAATCAACATGAACATTCATTAGTTATCGATGCTCTAAAATCGAAAATAAATACTTTCTCCACTGACATCGATATCACTCCCCAAAAAATCAAAAAATTAGAAACCGTTCAACATATCTGGACTACGATGAAAGCCAAACTGGATGCAAATGAACATATTTTATCTATCGCAAACGCATTCCACCCCACTCCTGCTATTAGTGGCATTCCTTCAAATAAGGCCCAAGATACTATCCGTTTATTGGAACCATTCAATCGTGGTTGGTATGGGGGCCCATTCGGTTGGTTCGACCACGATGGAAATGGTGAGTTTGTCGTTTCCATTCGATCTGCAGTCGCACATAAAAATGAGGTTATGTTTTATGCAGGTGCCGGAATTGTATCCGATTCCAACCCCCAAGAAGAGTGGGATGAGGTCCAATTGAAATTCCAACCCATTCTCAATTCCCTTACCCCGCCATGACTTCACATAATGTAAACACACTGTGGAGTAAAACAATTGTAGAGGAACTACTTCGGGCCGGAATAAAACACGCTTGCATAACTCCAGGAGGAAGGTCAGCCCCCCTATCCTTCGCCATGTTGACTCATCCCGAATTCACAACTTATGTCCATCTAGACGAACGATCAGCTGGTTTTTTCGCACTCGGAAGGGCAAAAAGAACAGGGGTACCTACACCTATCGTCTGCACATCCGGAACTGCCGTTGCCAATCTTCATCCTTCTGTGATAGAAGCGGACCTATCCCGTACCCCTATGTTATTATTCACCGCTGACCGTCCCTCGGATCTTCTTTATAGTGGATCCAACCAAACCATTTTTCAGGATAATATTTTTTCAAAATCAACACGTTGGAACCGTACTCTCCCAGAACCCGAACTCAACGAGCGCAAATTCCGATCGCTTCGCTCCGCTATTGCTAGA
>CAWVSQ010000170.1:0-1704 GCA_963933005.1 uncultured euryarchaeote | reverse complement strand
TAAAGGTAGTTTTTTCCACAGGCCTTTGGCTTCAGAAATGGCCTTCACCCCCACTTGGCAAGTTACAATTCCTGCGATGAAGAATAGAGCCGCTTTAAACAAGGCGTGGTTGAATAAATGAAACGACCCGGATACGAAGCTGAGAGACTGTGGTACACCACTTAGTGTTATGGGTATACCGAAGCCTATTAACATTAAACCGATATGGGATGCTGTAGAGTATGCAAGAAGTTCCTTGATAGTGGTTGAGATGACAGCTAAAAATGCAGTGATGGTCATTGTGGCTATCCCAAGGGTGATGAGTATCAAAGACCATTCGTCTCCAGATAGAATTGGATGGAATCTACCAAGGAGATATACCCCCGCTTTTACCATGGCTGCAGAATGTAAAAATGCAGATACAGGAGTCGGTGCGACCATTGCACTAGGTAGCCAAATATGAAATGGTATTTGTGCAGATTTAGATGCCCCTGCTATGATGATAGCAAAAAGAATCGGCAAGAAAATCCCGTGTGTTCGGAGGAGAGATTGGATAGATTCGGGTTGGGAGAGAAGAAAGGTTAGATCGAAGCTACCAGTGACAGAGTGGATGAGTAAAAATCCGAGGAGCATGAAGAACCCTCCAAGAGAAGTTATGACTAGTGCCTTTTTTGCAGCAGATCTAGAAGATGGATCGTCGTTGAAATATCCTATTAATAGATAAGAAGATAGGGAGGTTAATTCCCAGAAAACAAAAATGAGAATCAGATCTGCGGAGAATATTATGCCAAGCATAGACCCCATAAATACTAACAAAGATGCATAATAGGTCGGACTTTGTGCCTTTGTTTGCATATATCCAAAAGAATAGATGAATGTCAATATCCCCATGCCAGATGCCAGTAAACCAACAAGAATAGATAATCCATCAACGTAAAAACGAATGTGAATGTCCAAAGAAGAAACTAGAGGGATAGAAACTGACCCAATAGTTCCAATGAGATTTAGAATTAAAATTGAACAAAGTAGAGCTATTAATGCTGCGAAGTAGGCTGTTTTTTCTTTTAAAAACGGATATATGATGAAGGTGGATGCGGCCGCAAGAAAGGGTAAGAAAATGATTACAGCCATGGAAAGGAAATTAAGTTCCACAATCAAACGTTTCTGACTCTAAACTTAATTAAGGGCTTCGTTCGGCTGCGAAAAGAAGTAAATTGGAATTTTCGAAACGGTGAAAATATATTCCGAAGATCTTTTTTCGACTCGAGGGACAAATACAATATGGATTTGTTGAAGAGGTCACTCTTAGATGCTCCAATAATAGAAAAGGAAGGCTATCATTATTTTGTACACCCCATATCAGATGGAGTTCCAATGCTAGAGCCTGGTCTACTAAGAGAAATTGTCATTAAAATAATTAATAAAGTCAAGAGAGAGAATTTAGAAAATATTGATAAAATAGTTACACCAGCGGCCATGGGGATACATATTTCAACTGCTTTATCGTTGGTCACAGACATACCATTGGTAGTTGTTCGAAAGAGGCAATATGGACTCGAGGGAGAAGTATCTTTGATGCAAGAAACGGGGTATTCAAAAAGTGAGATGTATATAAACGATATCAGAGAGGGGGATAGGGTTCTTTTGTTAGATGATGTTATTTCCACGGGAGGGACTATATTTGCAATAATGGAAGCGTTAGAGAAGATAGGTGCAGAGGTTGTT
>CAWVSQ010000169.1:0-1705 GCA_963933005.1 uncultured euryarchaeote | reverse complement strand
TACTTTCGACGATACCGGTGTTGACCTTCTCCTACCTGTGGAAGATTATCTTTCTGCAGGAGTGCACATTGGAACTCAACAAAAAACGAAAGACATGTCCCGGTTTATCCATCGTGTCAGGGCAGACGGATTGTATATCTTGGACATAATCCAAACTGACAAACGAATTAGAGAGGCTGCTCGTTTATTATCCCGCTATCCTCCTGAAAGAGTTATTGTTTCATCATCCAGGCAATATGGGCACCATCCCGCCACGACTTTTGCAAAATCTATTGGCGCAATGGTTTCTACTGGTAGATTTATACCAGGTACACTTACAAATCCAGTCTACCCCGGATTCATCGAACCTGATATTGCTGTTGTAACGGACCCAATTGGGGATGCACAAGTAATTGGGGAGGCAATTTCAATTGGAATTCCTGTCATCGCCATGTGCGATTCAAATAATGCAACTAGTCATGTAGATATGGTCGTTCCAACTAACAACAAAGGTAGGAAGGCCCTCGCAACTGTTTACTGGCTTCTTGCAAACGAAACTTTGGATAACCGCGGTTTAACTCCTGATCTATCGTTGGAAGATTTCGATCTAGAATTATAATCGACCTTATGTTTTTATCCCTTCTCCCCTACAATTTGTAATACATGCCATTCTCATCTGCTCCAGGCAAGATCTATTTATTTGGTGAACATGCGGTAGTTTATGGAGAACCTGCAGTCCCTTGCGCAATAGAGAAGAGGATAAATGTTTCTTGCTCCGAGTCAGATGATAATTTCATTACCATTCAAGCACCTCAAATAGGCATAAGCAATTTCAGTATAGATTTCTCTGAATCTTCTCTCAAATCAAATCTATCAAATGTAGAGCCCCATCTTCATTATATTCTTACGGCAATTGATCTCTCTTTAAATTTTTCCGAAACTACACTCAATGGGTTGGAAATTTCTGTTGAAAGCGATCTCCCCCTGGGTGCCGGTCTTGGTTCCTCGGCCGCAGTATCTGTCGCTACTGTAGATGCCGTATCTAGAACTTGCGATGTAGTTCACCCTTTAGAACAAATTGCCAATCTCGCCCATTCCGTTGAACAAACTGTTCAAGGACGCGCATCGCGAGCAGATACTTTTTGTTCTACAATGGGGGGAATCGTTTGCGTCGAAGGAGACCATTGCAACAGACTGGCCCCTTCAAATCTGTCTTTTACAATTGGGTATGATGGCGGTTTTGGATCCACAAAAAAATTAGTATCCATGGTGAGAAACAACAAAGAAAACTATCCTTTTATAGATTCTATTATACGTGCTATTGGTGATGTTTCCAAACTTGGGACCGTGGCCCTCGAAAATCAAGATTTGACAGCGATCGGAGATTTGATGAACATTAATCACGGTTTGCTATCCTCTATAGGTGTTTCTTCCCCCTCGTTAGATGAAATGGTGTGGGCAGCAAGGAACTCTGGTGCTATAGGCGCCAAACTCACAGGTGCAGGAGGGGCAGGATGCATTGTAGCACTAGACCCCGATAAGTCTACTACCTCTGCCATTCTTTCCACTGATAGCTGCGAATCTGTATTTTCAGTGGATATCTCTGAACAGGGGTTGATCCGAAAATGACTTCTATTGAACCTGTTACGTTACTAAAACTTGGTGGCAGTGTGATCACCAAAAAAGACCAACCCGAAACGTTAAATGAAATTGACCTTCATACTGC
>CAWVSQ010000168.1:0-1722 GCA_963933005.1 uncultured euryarchaeote | reverse complement strand
ACGATTTACTAACGAGTGATCTATCTCCTGTGAACCTCCATACTATCACATGAGCTCCAATTCTTTTCCCACTGAAAATCTTGCAGTTGTAACCTGTGGGCTGCCTTACGCAAATGGAAATTTACATATTGGACACATGCGCACCTATGTCAGCGGAGATACTCTGAGTAGATCCCTACGCAAAATTGGACAGAAAACAGCATTTGTTTGCGGATCTGATATGCACGGAACCCCTGTCGCGGTAAATGCTTGGAAAGAAGGAAAACTCCCTGAAGAATTTGCCCTATCATGGCACGAAAAATATAAAAAAACTTTCCTTGGAATGGCAATCGCATTCGATAATTATGGTCACACCGACGATGAAGTCAACACCATGCTTACTCGAGAAATAGTCAAAACATTAGACGATTCTAACCACATTTATGACAAAGAAATCCTTGTTGCTTGGGATCCCATCGAAAACCAACCCCTCCCTGATAGATATGTCGAAGGAGTTTGTCCTCATTGCGGAGCAAATGCCAGGGGAGATGAGTGCGACGACGGTTGCCAAAGACATCTAGAACCTGGAGAAATATTAAATCCAAAAAGTATAGTTACAGGAAATGAAGCCGAATACCAGAGCAAATCTCACAAATTTTTCCGCATTTCTGATTTTCAAGATTATTTACAGGGATTCATCAATAGACTTGAAGGAACTGCAAATGCCAAAAACCAACCTAGGGAATGGATCGAAGGATCTCTTCGCGATTGGTGTATAACACGGAACCTAGATTGGGGTGTCCCTTATCCTGGGGCCGAAGAAACAGACTTGGTCCTCTATGTGTGGGTCGACGCAGTGGTCGAATACATCTCCTCAACCAAACAATACTCCGATCGTGTCGGGTCTGCCACATTCGATTGGGAGTCCGCTTGGAAAAAAAATGGAGAAATAATCCACGTTATCGGACGCGATATAATTCAACACCACGCCGTTTTCTGGCCAGCAATGCTATACGGATCTGGTTACACAGAACCCCGTGCAATCATGGCAACAGGATTTGTAAATCTAAATAAAAGGGCATTCTCAACTAGCCGAAATCGTGCGATTTGGGTAGACGATTATTTCTCTGAGAAATTCGATCCGGATCTATTAAGATATTATCTAGTCACGGTGGGAAGTTTGCAAGATGACATCGATTTTTCTTGGTCCAATTTCGCTGATAAGGTGAACGGAGAACTAGTTGGAAATACGGGGAATTTCCTCTATAGATCTTTGTTATTTGCACATCGTGAATACGGTGGCACTCCTCAAAAATCAGTAAGCGAGACTGTAAACAAAAGAATCCAAGAAGCAATGATTGAGTTTTCAGATTCAATTAATAAATATTCTTTACGAGATTCTGCTTTGGCTGGTACTAAATTAGCCCAGTACGGAAATGCTTATATTCAGCAAAACGAACCCTGGAAACTTAAAAAAAGCAATCCCGATTTTGCCGCCCAAGTCATTAGAGACTGTTTACAAATATGCAAAGCAGTTTGCATTTTACTATCTCCAACCATGCCAAACACAACCCAAAAAATATGGGAGGAAATGGGGGAATCCAATTCTATTCATCAAGTAACTTTGACCGAAGCTTTAGAATCCCCCCCCATTTCTTTCAACTCCCCAAGTGAACCATTCATGCCAATCGACGACAAAAAACTTAAAGACCTCAATGCCAAGCTCGACCAACAAATAAACCA
>CAWVSQ010000167.1:0-1727 GCA_963933005.1 uncultured euryarchaeote | reverse complement strand
GCATTCCTAGTGCTAGTGCTTGTAGGTCCCGTGATACGTGTAAATTGGTAGCCACTCTAAATCCAGGATCATAGTCAACAATTGAATCGAAGAGGAGAGCACGTGGTTTTCCAGAAAAGGCAACTTGTTCGGTTATAGCCCCTATTTCTAAGTTCCAATGTGCGTTGTCGATATGTTGTAGCAATGCTGCAGATTCTATTGCTTCGATGTGGTCTCTAAGGCTGGTAAAGGGTTTAGGGTCCATTATGATAACCACTACGTTATAGTAAGAGATGATTCTTTGTAATTTGGCAATATTTAAAGAATAAAGTAAAAAATCTAAAGTTAAGACTCTGCTCTTTCGCGGAGATTATCGAAAAAGACGCCTATATCTGAATTTATTTTTCGTTTTACAATTCTGGCACCTAAAGTTGCAAGTCTACCTGTGAATTCTACGTCGACATAATAAGTCAAAGTTGTTGACCCATCTCCATTATCCTCCATGGACATTTCAGCGGTTGCGTCCATTCTACTATTAGTTTTAGGATCTTGTCCTTCGACTAATGCGACTAGATTTTCGGGAGGATTGAGTTCAGTCATTTCGACCTCTCCGATGAGGTTAATTGAGACTCCTGCAATCCCCCTCTCGATGATTCCACGATACTTAGTTTCTGAGAGTTGTTCTATTTCTTTTGCACCAGGAACGCATGAGGCTAGGGCCTCAGGATCCGAAACTAGATCCCATAATTCTTCTCTTTGTAATTGAATTTGTATTTCGTCTTCAAATTCCATGGCCAATATAATTCCCAAAGGAATAATGAGCTTTCGGTACTGTTTTCATGAAAAGTGGTAATTCAAGCAGTATAGTGGAAAAAAATAATAAGGTCCGCAGATATGATCTTGATTGGCTCAGAGTTCTGGTTTTTGGACTACTGATTATATTCCACATTGCCATTGGATTTGATGAAACGGGGGTCGCAGTGTATGGATACGGAAACGATCAGCTGGGTGGTGTGTGGTTAAGCCTATTCATTTTTTTCACTCATGAGTGGAGATTACCATTGTTATTTTTGATAGCAGGAATGGGAACGTGCTTTGCATTTGGGAGTAGAACGACGAGAGAATTTTTAAATGAGCGTTCGTTCCGATTATTAGTCCCGCTATTATTTGCCATGATATTTATTCTCATTTTTCCAAGGTATGTTCAATTTTTGAGTAGTTCGGGGATGGAAGTGTCATTTATAGAATATGTCAAAGGATGGTTTGGAAAATTGGGCTTTGTTGCCCATCCACAACACCTGTGGTTTCTCGTAAATCTATTCGTATATTCTTTGATTTGCGCACCCATGTTTTCTAGTATTCGGAGGAATCCGGGGGGCAGAGTTGTTGGACTGATTAAATGGTGTTTCAAGGTCAAAAATGGAAGAGGTCTATTACTCTTAATGCCACTACCATTGGTATTTGTTGAGTTTATAACTAGGCCATTTTTACCAGGAATGGTAGGTCTTGGATATGAATTTTTCTGGTACTTAATACTATTTATTACAGGGTATTTGTGCATAATAGCCAAAGAAGAGTTCTGGGAGTCTCTTGAAAAAATAAGGGGGAGTTCAATAGTTCTGGGGTGTGTACTTATGGTATTATCTATATTTAGTTTTGTAATGTTGGGAGTTGAGGGTTCGGGTGATTTATGGGGAAGTGAGGGAACCCGTGCGAGACATATTTTTGAAGGAGGTTGGATGTTAGCA
>CAWVSQ010000166.1:0-1749 GCA_963933005.1 uncultured euryarchaeote | reverse complement strand
CTATTATCGAAATAACAGCCCCAATAGTAGAAGCACAGATTCTAGAAACAGTGTTAATTAATCAGATGGGATTTCAAAGTTTGATTGCTACAAAAGCTGCTAGAATATACGATACAGTACAAAAATATGGCCAGGAACAATCGCTCATAGAATTTGGGGCTAGGAGGGCACATGGGGTTGAAGCAGGGATCAAAGCATCTAGGGCAGCATATATAGGAGGGTTTGAGGGAACATCCAATTTGGCCGCAGGAATTATGTACGGGATTCCAGTGATGGGCACCATGGCCCACTCGTGGATACAGAGCTATGGAACGGAACGAGAGGCGTTTGAATCGTTTATAGAAACATATGGGGAAGCGTCCATTTTACTCATTGATACATATGACACGGTTGAAGGTGCAAAAAAAGCAAAAGAAATAGCTCAAACAAAGGGAATTGAAATAAAAGGAGTTAGGTTAGATTCGGGGGATCTTGTATCACTATCCAAACAAGTAAAGGCGATAGTAGGGGGCTTGGGGATATACATCACATCGGGATTGGACGAGTACAAAATAGGTCGTTTTTTACAAGAAGGTGGGATTGCTACAGGATTTGGAGTGGGTAGTAATTTGGTGACTAGTCAAGATATTCCAGTTGCAGAAATAGTGTACAAATTGGTGCAGATAGAAGAGAATGGAAAAAAGATACCAAGTATGAAATTTTCAGATGGTAAAAGGACATATCCCGGAGAAAAAAGCATAAAGAGATTGGTTAAAAATGGAGAGTATCAGAAAGATATTCTTGCATTAAAAGGGGAAGAATTGGAAGGGGAAGAGCAACTGATTGACATATACTCTAATGGGAAATTAGTATACGAACTTCCTCGATTAGAGACTATACAGAAAAAATCAATAGAATCTATTTCTTCACTTCCAGAATCTTGCAGGGGTATTGAGACCCACGAGCCTTATGAAGTAGAAATTAGTAAGGGAATAAATTCTTTAATCGGAACGCTATTGTAGGCTTTATCGGGGGGATGGGGTGAATAGTAAGTTTACAAATATGTATACATTTGTATATAAACATATGTAGTTATATTTGCAAATGTTTAAATATATGCATACCTAACAAAACTCGCGGGGGAGGAAGATTGTGGAGAAATGGCGCGTACAAGAGCGATAATAACTGAAACTGAAAGGAAATATATTAGCAGAGAAGTTAGAGTTAGTGAGAATAAAAGATATCAGGCTATTTCTAGAGTTCGAGATAGATTAGAGGAATTAAGACGGGATGTGTCGTTATTGGAAACGTACCATCCACAGCTTCTCTCAGAACTTAGAGAGATTGTTTATGAAACAGAAATTGAAGAAGACACGACATTATAAGTAGAAAGGACTCCACTCTACTGTGTTAGGAAAATGATCAAAGGAACTGTAGAGTTAATTCACACAGCTAGTCAGGGTGCAGAAAAAGTCACCCCAAGGGAAGAGATTGTGGTCATAGCAGGGAGAGGAATCGAAGGTGATCGATATTATGAAGGGAAAGGCACATTTTCTAAGAGTAATAGGTATGCAGAAGGGTCGGATACGAATGGGAGAGATCTTACGTTGATAGAAGCAGAAGCGGTGGAGGGGGTACTTAATGAGTATCAAATTGAGATTGAACCAGGAACCCACAGACGAAATATAACTACAAGGGGTGTGGCTTTGAATGATCTTGTTGGAAAAAAATTTAGGATTGGGGAAGTGATTTGCAAAGGAATCTGTCTTT
>CAWVSQ010000165.1:0-1788 GCA_963933005.1 uncultured euryarchaeote | reverse complement strand
AAGCGGGGATAGAATTCATATTGATTGTGTTAGTAGGACCAATTACTTCAGGTATACTTGCACGGTCGTTGGCGATAGTGGGGGTTCCGCAAGCCATAGCTTCTAAAATAGGTAGACCAAAGCCTTCGTAATCAGAGGTGTGCAGGTAGACGTCTGCAGAGTTATACAATAATGGCATTTTGGTTTCAGGAACCCATCCTAAATTAATAACACCATCCATCTGGAGAGAATCGCCATAGCCAATTTTGAGTAGTTTTACATGAGGATTGCGAGATCTGAGTTCGAGTAGAATGTCTTTTGCGATATCCATCCTTTTGTGGGTTTGGTTTGAAGAAGCGACTAGAACATAAGTGGATTCAGGATCCAATCCAAGTTGTTTTCGAGAATCGATCTTATCGAGTGGTTTGAAAAGTGAGTGATCCACTCCTTGATGGACCACATGTATAAGTTGAGGATCGACTTCCAAATGCTCTATAAGTTCGTTGCGTGTGAAATTAGATATTGCAATTATTGCATCTGCGGTTTTGAGCGCATTTGGGGTAAATTTCCATTGGATTTTAGTAGAAATATCATGAGAAGTGTTTGGAAAGATTGGCAGTATGTCATGTACAGTGACAATTAGATTTTTAGGACGAGAAAAATATGCCGCAGGTGCTATTGTTTGAAAAGTTGCGTGTGCGATATCAAAATTATCTGAGCCATATCTAGTTAACCAAGAAGAAATCGTATTTCCAAATAGCTTACTTTCACGTCTAAAAATTCGACTAACAGATCCATCAATGGTGGCACTTAATCGATTGAAAAGCTCGTCCTCATATCGACGAGTTGCGAACATGGGATGGCTTTGTTTGGAAATATTCCAATGTACAACGTTCATTGCATGATTATTTCCTAAAGAATGTTGTCGTTGCCTACTAAGATGTGCAGTTCTTGCAGCTCTGGCAGCCATGGATGGTATAAGATGCACGGTCTAAGAACAATAAAAGCTCGGTTCGAAAGATGTTGTCTATCGGGAAAAGAAACTGATTGTTTTGCGGAGGGGGTCTAGGTTTATTCCGGAAAACGATTCTGCCTGGGAAAGTAATAATTCTTCCTCGGCCCCCATAACATCAGATCTAAAGATTGTTATACAGTAAGTTAATCCAAAAATGAGGGTGAAAAGTAATAATTGGAAATTGTTTAAATCGATTCTAACAGATAATAAGTAAACCAAGGAAGCCATTAATGTGGCGACGAGTGAAATTTTGATAACTGGTTTAGAAATGGGATGGATTCCAGTCATCCAATATAGTTCGAGGGAATGAAGTAAATTGAGGCATATATACGAGATGGTTGTGGCTATTGCGGCGCCGATAAAAGAATATTGAGGAATGAGGATTAGGTTTAGAATTATATTCAGAATTCCAGCTGCAGTGGTATTTGCTAAGATATGTTTTGTTTTCCCAATGGCTAATAAAGTGGATTCATTCACCCCAGTTAGAATATGGAAAAGGAAACCAAGCGATAGGATAGAAAGTCCGATACTTGCGGGGACATAATCAGCTCCGAAAAAGAATTGTATGAGAGTGCCGGGGAAAAAGAAGAGGGCTAGGAAGAGGGGAAATGTGGGAATAAAAATCCATTTAGTGATTACTAGATACATTTTGTGCATTCGTAAAGAGTGATTTTTGGAGTGCAATTCGGAGAGAGCGGGCATGGAGAGAAAGGTGAAGGAGTTAAGAAAAATCATAAGAAGTGCAGATAGAGGATATATGACAGCATAGAGTCCTACTTCTGTGGCGGGTTGAA
>CAWVSQ010000164.1:0-1812 GCA_963933005.1 uncultured euryarchaeote | reverse complement strand
TTTTGCTGCTTCTCGAGGGGGGGCATCGCTGACTAGATATCCAGCAGGCATATCACCTCCTGCAGAATATTTGTTTGAGTATCCATTTGTATGGTCGGCCCTCTGCATTGTAACATACCCAGATCCTACTTGAATAGTCCCGCCAATGTTCATTGCAATTGTAGAGTCTATCCCATAATCATCAGAGATATAAGAGGTTAGCTCTGGTGTGGCCACTATAGTACTATTGGAAAAAGAACCAACGTCTCCAATGTGATCCGCGTGCCCATGAGTTAGTAAAACATAGTCTGGAGGATCTATATCAGAAGGTGTAAGAGAAGTCTTCGGATTGTTAAAAAAAGGATCTATTAAGAAAGTGGTGTTTTTGATACGTACGTGCCAGGTAGAGTGACCATGCCAAGTGAGTTGCATCGTGTGATGTTTAGAACACCGCATATATTTAAGATCTTAGCTGAAAAGGGGGGTTGCGGAATGAGGTCGGAATACATATCAAGAACAAAATCAAATAGAATTCATGCAATATGTTAGATTTAGAGATCCAGCAGGGTCAATTAGGAATGGAACATTAGAAGGAGATTTGGTTAAATTCGCCAATGTCAGTTACCAAATAGAAGAAATAGACTTACTAGCCCCCGTAGAACCAAGTAAAATAATTTGCGTGGGTAAAAATTATGCAGATCATGCAGCAGAAATGGATTCGGAGGTTCCAGATAGTCTAATGTTATTTATAAAAACTCCAAATACAATAGCAGATCCAAATACTACAGTCACTATGTTAGGAGGAAAAGAAAGAATAGACCACGAAGGAGAACTTGCAATTATAATAGGACAGCAATGTAGATTTGTATCCGAAGAAAATGCCATGGAAGTGGTTGCGGGTTATACTGCTGCAAATGATTTATCCAATCGGGATGATCAATTTCAAGAACAAAATTGGGTTCGGGGGAAAGCATTTGATAGTTCACTGCCACTTGGCCCGGCTATGGTGGATAAAGAAGATGTTCCAGAAAATGCATCGGTAGTGGTTAGAGTTAATGGAGAGGTTCGTCAAAAAGGATCAATTGATCAATTAATCTATTCTATTCCGGTGATTATTGCTGAAATCACGGAATATATAACTCTAGAACAAGGTGATGTAATTATCACAGGTACTCCTGCAGGGGTTGGTCCACTTGAAGATGGTGATGTGGTAGAAGTAGATATTGAAGGCATACCCACCCTAAAGAATACTATTCGAATTCCAGAATGAGATAGGAGGGTGGGCTTAAGACCCTTCCTTGCATAACTTAATTTATGAAAACGCGTGACCTTTCAGAGCACAAGGAATATACGCCGGGTAAAAGTACTGGAGAGGTTGCTATGGAAATAGGGAAAGATAGATCAGAGATCATCAATCTTTCATCTAATGAGAACCCATTGGGACCCAGTCCAGAAGTAGTAAAGGCGTTAATAGAAAAGTCTCAGGATGTAAATAGATATCCGAAAGAGGGGTATAAAACGCTGATAAATAAAATAGCACAAAAATGGGGAATTGGGAATGGACAAGTTTGGATTGCTAATGGAGGAGATGGGGCAATAGATTATATATCAAGGGCAATGATAGAACCGGGAGATTGTGTGCTCGTTCCGAATCCCGGCTTTGCGTATTATGGCATGAGTTCTATGTTTCACCACGGTGGAGTTGAAGAATACTATATTGGAAAAAAGGAAGAGTTTGAACTCTCTGCGAAAAATGTACTTAGAGGATATGATGGACAAAAAATAGTATATATAACGAGTCCAAATAACCCAACTGGAGGGATATTTTCTATC
>CAWVSQ010000163.1:0-1840 GCA_963933005.1 uncultured euryarchaeote | reverse complement strand
ATCTCTCAAATAGATTCAATTTTGTCAGATTTTGAAGTTAGTTCTGCGAAGACAGGTATGTTGGCCAACGCTCAAAATATAGAGATGATTGCAAAACGTTCGAAGGATTTTGAGTTCCCTCTTGTGGTGGATCCAGTCATGGTAGCTACTTCGGGGGATGCACTGTTAGAGAGTGGATCGGAAGGGGCTTACAAGAAATTAATTAAAAATTCTCAAATTGTAACTCCAAACTCTGATGAAGCAGCAGTATTAGCATCGATGAAAATAGAAAATGTGTCGGATGCTATTGATGCTGGGGAGGAGATACTCAAGATGGGTGCAGAGAATGTTTTGGTAAAGGGAGGTCATATCAAAGGCGATACAGTAATAGACGTTTTGGTAACGAGAGAGGAAAATATCCAGATAGAGCATAAATGGATAGATTCAGAGATAACGCATGGGTCGGGATGTACCCTATCAAGTGCGATTGCTGCGAATATAGCAAAAGGGGAAACTATTATAGACGCGGTCTATGAAAGTATTTCATTTGTTGAACGTGCTCTGAGATATCCTATCGATGTGGGAAAGGGACCAGGATCGATTCATCATCTTGTGGATATACGGGAAAAAGCGGAACGCCAGATGACTATAAGATCTGTTAGATCTATCGTATTAGAACTAGTTCGAATGGGAATACGACCATTAGTTCCTGAAGTTGGAATGAACATTGTAGGAGCGACACCATATGCAGAAGGGATAGAGGAGATGGCAGGTGTGGAAGGAAGAATTACAAAAACATCTGAAGGGGTAAATGTGGGAAATGGGGTTGTATTCGGGGCTTCGAGTCATGTTGCTAGATTTCTAAAAGAAGCTAGAGAATACCATCCCTATTTGAGATTTGCAATGAATTGTAGATTTGATGAAGAAATTGAATTGGGAATCAGAAAAATTGGTTGGGAAACAAAAGAATATAGTAGAAAAGATCAGGAAAAGGTCATCAGAGAAAGTGAGGGAAAGACTATGGAATGGGGTGCAAGAGAAGTTTTTAGTGGGCAGGGTCCACTCATAACAAAAATAATTGATAGAGGATCTGAGGGAAAAGAACCCATGTTAAAGTTAGTCTTTGTAGACTCAGAAACCCTTATATCAAATGTAAAAACTCTGTTGAGAGAAATTTAGATTTTCTTGATGGTTACAGGTTTTGATCCGTGTTCAAGTGATGAGAGTTCTAATTCTATTAGCTCTTTTCGAGATGCGTCGAGAGTGGCTATGTGGTTGCCTGCTAATTCTCCTGCGGTACTTTTGAAACACGTTGGGCCACAAGATATCAATATTTCTTTTACACTACGAAAACCAGGGTAGAGTAATATGTCCCCAATGGAAGGATAAACTGTATGATTTTCGCGCGGCAAAGGGGGGAGGTCTACATCATCTATGTCAATCCAAACAGCAAATCCACTCCACCTAACATGGAAAAGTTTTGATTCCATGGGGAGAAGAGAAAGGAATGCCTGGGTAGACTTTGGGGCTTCTGTTTCAAGCAGTTGGGCTGTGAAAATATCCCCATCTATATTGAATTCAATTGCCATATACCCGCCAATACCAGATAGAAGTGATATATCAATTTCGATGGAGAGTTTGGAAGGGAAGAGGATAGAAGTATCGAAAATCTAGTTGGAAGAGATAGAAAAAATCCAATTATGATACCCACCTATAAGATTCAAAATTTCAGTTTTTGGGTGGACTGCACTATAAGAGTTTAGTAAACGTATAGCCTGGAGAGAACTTTCGCCCACTGCACATACAACTACTATGTGGGGTTCAAGAGTTATAGTGGAAATGTCTCTTGCAAAACGAGAAA
>CAWVSQ010000162.1:0-1851 GCA_963933005.1 uncultured euryarchaeote | reverse complement strand
GGGATGGGAATCAGTAGAGTCGGATAGAGAAGCATAGCGTTGGATATTAAATCCTCCAGTTTCTTGGTCTGCATCCAATATAGCCATTACAACTTTTTGTATGAAATGAGATCCAGGATTTGGTCGCCTACCCCCTTCATAATCAGATAAAACTGAAGACGAAATTCCAATCCTATTAGAAATTTCTACTTGTTTTAGATTGAATTCCCGGCGCCATTTTCGGAGAGTTTCTCCAGGGCGACTACTTAATGCTATCTCTCCCGCAATGCGCACTCCAAGGGAATCTCTAGCGGGGGATGGGGGTTCCATGAATCACTTTTTATGTAAGAAAGCAAAAGCGTGTCGTAGAAGGAGGGAATTATTTTTGGCAAGGGTTTGCAGTTAATCAAAAAGAATAAATGGTACACGGGGGTTTTATTAAGGATCGCAGATAAAATAATGTATGGCGGTTAGTGAAGATCCACTAGATGTACTTATAATCCCAACTGGAACTATTGCTGAAGAGAGGGATTTAGTTACCACAGGGGATGTGATAATAGGGGGACAGAGTAACATTAATTTTGGAGTTCGGTCTCAAAATATAATAGTGGGGGAAAGGGTTCGTTTTGAAGGGGATATAGAAGTTGAAAAAGAATGTAGAGTTGACATTTGGTGTGAAATTGAAGGAAATGTGCTAGTTGGTGAAGATGCTTATTTGGGGGAAAGAGTTAGTATTTCGGGGAGATTGGTGGTTGGGGGAGATCTAGATATAGGAGATGATGTTCAGATTAAAGAGGGATTTGAAGCAAATGGGTGGATCAATATACGAAATCCATTACCAACAATCATATTTCTATTTATGTATCTGACGCAATTACTACGTCTTGGGGAAGAAGAAGCAGCTGAAGAATTACTTTCTGAAATTCTTGAAGGGGGAAGAGACAAGATGGACGAAGATCCTCTAGTTATTCCTAGAGGAAGTCATATTTCAGATGAGATGTGGAGGGTGTCCACTCCGGTTATAATTAAAAATGGATGTAGGCTACATGGTAATTTTCGTGCGGTGGATATAAAAGTTGGAGAGGACGTGAATTTATTTGGGAGTATTCGGGCCCGTGAAAACGTGACCATAGGCAAAGGCACAAGAATACATGGGGATGTGACTACTAGAGAAGGGGACGTGGCGTTGAATGAAGGATCCCACATACTAGGGGATGTCTCTTGTAATAAGTTAGAACTTCATGAGGGTGCACGTGTCGAGGGCACTATAAGAGCAAAAGATGGAATGCAGATTTTGTCAAGAGAGAGGAAGCCTCAAGAATGAAATTTGGAGTTGGGATTAATTTCAAATGAAGGTGATATAAAATGATTATTTTGGCATTGGCTGGAAAACCAAACGCCGGTAAATCGACATTCTTTAAAGCTGCTACTATGTCAGATATAGAAATTGCAGATTACCCGTTCACTACTATCGAACCGAATCGGGGTGTGGCCTATGTTAGGACAGAATGTCCTTGTATAGAGATGAGTACTAGATGTGGAAACAATCACTGTCAGAACGGAAAGAGATACATTCCAATTGAATTGATCGATGTTGCAGGTTTGGTTCCGGGTGCCCATCAAGGAAGAGGTCTTGGGAATAAATTTTTAGATGATTTGATGAATGCGGATGCAATTATCAATGTAATCGACGTTTCGGGGAGAACCAATGAAGAAGGAGAAATAGTAGAAAGTGGAAAATACGATCCCCTACATGAATCGGAATTTATTAGAGAAGAGATTGATTTGTGGCTCGCAGGAGTGATTAAACGTAATTGGTTGTCTGTTGAACGATTGGCCCGTGGTCCAAACTTCAATATGGAAAAATCAATT
>CAWVSQ010000161.1:0-1930 GCA_963933005.1 uncultured euryarchaeote | reverse complement strand
AACCAATGAGGGACCTTCTCAATGTGACACGATCCCGAACGAATATTATCCCTTTACTAAAAGATGCTAGACGGCCTGAAACTTATTCACATGTCGTGGAATCAAATCTCGACCTGTTGATACAAGACGTCGCGACTAGAGGGCAAGTTAAAATAGCCCTCGACAACAAAAAATTCCTCTCCCCCCATGGGAAGCTTTTTCTCGTAATTAAAGCAAGGAGCGAAAATGTTGTCACCCACCCTGACCTTATTTTCAAATCGTCTATAGAAGATTTGTCTCAGGAATACGCCATCCTTCAAACAAAAAAACTTACCTCTCACCATAAAGACCACTTGGCTATTATCGCAGAACCACTTCCCTATAAATGAGTTAATTTTTATCCCCATCTTGGCTAACTACATCCAATGAAACTAGGCTCTACAACCAATTTCAACAAACTTGGGACTCTTGGCATTGAAGAAGAATACTTCATTGTAGACTCTATGGGGAATCCTGTCAACACGACCGGTCCACTCGCTGAAGGATCTGATGCTCCTGGTTTTCTTAAGAATAATATTGACCATGAACTTTTCAAATTCATAATTGAATGCAGAACTCCTGTGTCAAGAAACCTTAAAGAAGCAAATTCAGCTTTATTAAAAATGAGGGAAGACATACGCGCACACGTTCAAAATTATGGATTCGAGTTAGCAGTTTCCGGGCTGCATCCTGCAGCATTATGGAGAGAACTTGAACATGTAGAATCTCCTAGATATGTGGCACAACTCGACAGAATCCAATACCCTCAACACAGAAATACCACTGCAGGTTTACACATCCATTTTGGTGTAGACGATGCCGAAAAAGCAATATGGATTGTAAACCAATGCCGCCACAACCTACCTCTTTTATTGGCACTTTCCTCAAATTCTCCATATTGGAATGGATTCGACACCGGTCTAGAATCTGCACGAGCACTCATTTTCGAGTCTCTGCCTAATACTGGTATGCCCGCTGAATTTTCTAACATGTCCGATTATCTACGCTTCGAGCGTTTAATGGTAGAATCCAATTCAATTTTTGACCGAGGAGCACTTTGGCATGATGTCCGCCCGCACACCGAAAATGGCACTGTCGAAATCAGAATTATGGATGCTCAAACGCAGACCGAAAGGTCGGCACATCTTTTGGAATATATCTATTATTTATTATCTGACCTCTCCGAACGATATGATGATGGGGAATCCGGAGAATCCCACAGACTTGAAATCTTATGTGAAAATAAGTGGAGATCCATCCGATATGGTTATGATTCCACTTTCATCAATTGGGAAACTTCCAATCAAATCGATCTCGTCGATCTAGTCGAATACGAGTGTCAGCGCCTTGGAACTTCTAGCCTACGTACTCTCTATGATTTGGGCTCTGGATCTTCTTCTCAACGGGATCAATACAACAGCGGCGGGATTGACGCTCTTTGTAGGGGCCTAATCGTTTGATGCCCCCTTCTAAAAATATTATCTTTGGAGGCACTTTTGACCCTCTTCATGATGGACACCGAAGCTTATTCGAACGCGCATTCGAACTAGGAAATGTTACCATTGGGCTCACCAGTGATGAACTAGCACATAATACCCGACCCATCTCGAGACAAATACTACCTTTTCCCGACAGAGAAAAAAACCTTATATCTGAACTTCTTCCTCTATCAAAAATCCACTCAAGAACCTTTGAAATTCTAGAATTGATAACTCCAACTTCCATAGCTTCAGAAGGCCAATATGATGTGCTTGTAGTTTCTCCAGAAACCGAACCAGTCTCCCACTTAATAAATCAAATTCGAAAAGAAAATGGTTTAAACTTATTATCTATAGTAACTATCCCCTTCGTCCATTCCACCGATGGAAAAATTATATCTAGTACTCGGATACTTTCTGGTGAAATCGATCCC
>CAWVSQ010000160.1:0-1961 GCA_963933005.1 uncultured euryarchaeote | reverse complement strand
GTTTCTTGGGGTTCGTCGAGGGGGATAAAAATTGTAAAGTCGTCCGAAGAATGGGCATTGTGTTTAGAAAGGTCATAATTTCCACGGTGGGCGAAGCCAGTTATTTCGATCCAATCTCCATCGATTTCTACTTCGGCGTCCCAACAGTCTGAAGCATAATGCGCCAATTCACTAGGCATGTGTTGACGATATCGGAAACGATTTGGATCGATGCCAATGGAAGTATACCAGTCAGTAGACAATTCCAAATAATATGCTAACCACCGATTCGAAATTATATTTTGGGCTATTGCTTCGCTAGCCGTTACAGATTCTAGAGGCCCATTTGATTTTTGTTGAGAAACGGAATAGAGAGGAAGTTTAGTAGTTGTGGGGGTGATTTTTGGACCAAGATCGGTGGGGTGAATGAATAATTCCAATTCCGCTTGTGTAAATTCTCTTAATCGGGTGAGGCCCTTCCTAGGACTAATTTCATTCCGATAAGAAGTTCCTATTTGGGCAACACCGAATGGTAATTTTCCGCGTGCATAATCGGATAATCTTGGAAATTCGACAAAGATTCCTTGTGCAGTCTCAGGACGGAGATATCCGGGGGTTTGAGAACCAGGACCAACTTTCGTGGCGAACATTAGATTGAATTCCTGTAAAGTTGAATCGTCTAATGTATTTTTACAGGAGGGACAGGTGAGAGAATACTTAGAAAGGAGTTTTTTGAATTCTTGAGTAGATACGTCTGAGGATTGAGAAAGTGTGTGTTGACTTTCGAGCAAATGATCGGCGCGATATGATGTTTCGCATGTTGAACAAATTATTAGAAGATCTTCGAACCCATCTAGATGACCTGACGCTTTGAATACAGGTGATGGAGAAATGGTGGGAGTTGAAATTTCAAAATGTCCTTCACCGATTACAAATTTTGTCCTCCACGAATTTTCTATGTTATTTTTTAATGCAGCCCCCATAGGACCATACACATAGAATCCTGCTAGTCCACCGTAAGGATCGTTTGCGGAGAAAAAGAAACCCCTGCGTTTTGCTAGTTCGTTTAGATCGTCTACGTTAGTCATGGATTTTAATTACTATCTTTTAGCTTGTAAAGGTGTGTGATGAAAAAGATTTCGACGGGTTTATGTTAAATGACAGCAATTCGCACGATATGGTAAGTGACTTGACAAGAGCACCAAGAGGTAGAGATAGTCACGAAGTTATGGCTTCTATCGATACAGAGGGAGATATTCCAAACCTCATAATAGCGGACATTACAGAAGATGGTGCCTGGATATGTGCTTCTATGTCAGATTCCATCGTATTGCAAGAATGGGTTTGAGGAAATGGCAGATTGAGTAGAGGAACGTTTGTCTGAAATAGTTACGGTTGCTAGCAAGAGATAATGGGGTTGGATGGGAATGAATTTCGTGTAGAGGCTGGTTTTGATCCAGCAGGAGACCAGCCAGATGCTATTGAAAAGGTCGTATCTGGTTTCGAAGCGGGGAGAAAACGCCAGATACTATTAGGAGTCACAGGATCGGGGAAAACGAATACAGTTTCATGGGCGATCGAGAGATTGGGAATTCCAACGTTAGTTATTACCCACAACAAAACACTTGCTGCACAACTATATGAAGAATTTAGAACGTTGTTTCCAGACAATGCTGTGGAATATTTTGTCTCCCATTATGATTATTATCAGCCAGAAGCATACATAGAACAAACGGGGACTTACATTGCGAAAGACGCGTCGATAAATGAGCAAATAGAACGCCTTCGTCATTCTGCGACGCATTCTCTTTTGACCAGGAAGGATGTTATTGTAGTAGCTTCCGTTTCTGCCATATATGGATTGGGCGATCCTGCAGACTATGAAGATATGGCGATTAGATTATCAAAAGGCCAAGTAGTTGACAGAGATGAAGTGGTTCGTGATCTAGTCGATTTAAATTATCGCCGAAATGACATTGATT
>CAWVSQ010000159.1:0-2021 GCA_963933005.1 uncultured euryarchaeote | reverse complement strand
TTAAAGATTAGAAGGTCCCCTCCCTGAATACACTATCGGTATCCTGAATGTTCCACTGTCTATCATTATGGGCATTAATGTGGAGTGGAAATCAGTCGCACAGATGCAAGACAAAAAATCCCACAAATGCACGAATAGTCTTACCTCCGCACGACAACGTCACACCAACGCACGACACCGTCACACACACGCATGACCCAGCACACTTTATAATGGAAGAATTTTCAGTTGTTCTTCCCACGGCAATTCCAAGAATTCCTTATGGAACTCCTCAAGGAATTCTTCCAAAGACACGCCAAAATTCTTGGCAAATGCTTCTTCAAACCCTATTTCTTCTATATCGTCATATAAACTCAAATATGCCTCTTCACCATACTTGTGAATCAAAAGTGCAGTCGCCCATGCCCCCAAATCGTACCCCACATTTTGCCTTTCTCCATACAATATGTCCTCCATCCTCTCACCCGGGAGGAGTTCATTTTTAGCCCCTGTCTTCCATTTCATTCGCTCTTCTAATGTAAACCACTCCTCATACTCTTGATCACTTTCTTCCGGGTATGCCCGAGAATATAGTAGTTGTCCCATATATTCTGCACCACCTTCCACCCACCAAACTGCCTCATTTCCTAGTATTTTCCTTCTTTCATCCCCGTCTTTCGTCATGACATGTGCATGTTGGTACACATGAAAATATTCATGAAAAATAGTTATCTCATAGTCTGCATGAGTCGGATAAGGATTCTTGGACGCCATTGTGATTATAAACAAAGATTCGTCAAAATCCTTTTCCCTTTCTGTACTTAGACCCGCACCACCATTTTTGACATAGATCACAATATTGTGGTCTCTTTCCATACAGTGTCTAAAACCCATGTTTTCTCTAAGGTCCATGAAGAGGCCATCCACATTTTCTCCATTTTCACTCCCCATTGATCTCCGCGCTGACGATAAAACACAATAATACTCGTCCAAATCCGCCGCTTCTTTTTCACCAGTTCCTACAATCCACCATTGCAATGGCCCGTAATTTCCCCACTCAGATGCTGCTATTTCATGCCCCATTGAAACTCTGTCTATGTGCCACTGAGGGACATCCGAGGATGCAACATATACTGGCTGGACGCCTGGTGCATCTACACCCCATTCCACCACCTTCGTACTAGGGCTTAACTCAGATGATGTCGGAAAAACCCTATATTTCCCAATATCCATTTCTTCATTTTCACCCTTCGACGATTGGCTCGTATCTATGCTCTGCGATTGGCCCGTATCTGCACACCCCGCCACCGAAATTACAATCATCAAACAAAAAAATATTTTTATATAACTCCGATTCACAATCTGCTTAGGCCATATTGTTATATAACCCCATCCCGTAGGTATTGTTGGATTCGGTAAACATCAGAAAACCGTGTAACTGTATCTATAGACTATGGTCTTATAATATCAACATTCAAAACAAAGAACCGCAACAAAAAACATAGACGGTTTTCAATCCGTCTATTCTACTTAATTCTATTCTTTAGCTATAGATCGCGAAACCCTACTGTTTAAAATAAGTAGGGGGTTTTGCACACGATCGAGTAATGGTCCGTACGGGATTCGAACCCGTGTCGCCAGGTCGAAAACCTAGCAGGATTGGCCGGACTACCCTAACGGACCATAGTTTATTTTTGACATAGGGTGTGTTAAAAATTCCTATCCTGTTTATTTCACTTCCCTTTGAATTTGGGCTCTCTTTTGCTCATAAATGCTGACATCCCTTCTATTATATCTTCTGTCCCTATCAATTGGCCCAGGCCTTCTCTTTCTATATCAAACCCCCTCTTGATATCATTTCTTCCCACTAACATGGCCCTTTTTATCATTTCTTGTGCTAAAGGAGGTCCTTTTGATATTTGCTTTGCCACTTCAGTCGCACGGTCTTGTAAATGCTCATCATCTACAACTTCATTTATGAATCCATATTGGTACAATACCTCTGCACGATAGTCCTTTTCCCCGTTAAAATGATTTCCTTT
>CAWVSQ010000158.1:0-2039 GCA_963933005.1 uncultured euryarchaeote | reverse complement strand
CTCTATGGATTCATCCATAAAAACAGACGGCGAAATCCTCTCTATGGATTCATCCGAAGAAATGGAAGGAATCCTTTTTTCATACTCTTGATAGTCTTTGCAACCTCGATATAACGCAAGCCCATTTCGAGATTGAACACAGATAAGTCTAGCCCGCTCCTTATCCGTTTTAATTCTATGCATTCTTCCTTTATGTTCAATAAGAATTTCTGCGGAAACTCCCCCTTTCTCAATGTCGATTCTAGCTATATCTTCATACTGGTAACTCTCATAATCTCTACTCCAAAGAGCCACTCCAATATGTTTCAAAAATTGTTTATCTGTAAGCACAATTGTCAGCTGACCATATCGATAAACATGCCTGATTAGTTCTCCCGATTGTACTACTCTTGTTGCTTTGAGCACTCCTCGAACTAGTGGATCTACAATTCTGTCATAATACTTTGCATAAACCGAGAATTCTCGCGTCCCTTCCAATCCGTAATTGAGCACAATTCTTGCCTTTCTCCTATCTGAAAAAACAGAAATCTGATCTACACCAAGACTATACTCTTCAAATATTTCATTATTAATTATCCCTTCTTCTCGGTGTATGAACACACGTTCGGTCGTAGTGATCATGTGCGTACCACTAGCTATCAACACCCGGGAAACAATTTTTTCCCCCTCTTTAATTGAATCTGATAGCAAACTTGGGATGTCCATGCTAAGAGATCGCCATCTTTGCACATAACTCTTATCCACCTACAAAGTAAATACCCACGACCGTCTTCCAACCTATTCGAAGCCATTATTTGCACTTAGCAACCATCTATGGGATGTGCCCCGATGGCTTAGAGGTTATAGCGCCACACTCATAGGGACAAAGAGAATGCAAATTTTTCATTCTCGTGGTCTGGGACATGTGGAGGTCGCTGGTTCGACTCCGGCTCGGGGCATATCTTAAAATCCAATTATTTTTTTAACACAAGTGGGACCAAATGGTCCCCATTCTCTACCATCACTCACGATGAAATATCCCCTTGAAAGTTTAGAACCACACCGTCCACACGTGAATTCTCCCGATTTTGTTTTTACTTTACTTCTGTAATCTCCTGAAACGCTATCCAATAGTCTAATCCTCGTACCATCCCTTTTTATTACGCCCCTTCTCTCTGCTTCTTCCAATATTTGGCGTGTCAAATGAGGATCCTTTGTCACTATCTCAATAAGGCCAATTGCTTTTGATAGTGTCATTTCTTTTTTCCCCTGAGTTAAAAATAATATCCCATCTTCAAGAGCTCTATCTTCCATCAACCTGTATTAAGTTCTCCCCGATTTAAAATATTTATTGATAAAACTATGTCCACTTTAAAATTCAAACAAATGGATCGCTACAATCGTATATCACACCATGGTTTGGACACACATATTTACAATGTCGAGAAAATAAACTAGAGCTACAAACAGGACAAGTGCGATTAGATGACAATTTTTACATCCTCTGATTCTATTGATTTTGTTTCAAGAAAATGGGGTATGTATTCTTCCTCTACGAACGTGCTATATTCATTAACATCTCCCACTATGCAAGAAAGCTGAACTCTTTTGGGGCCATGGTAATCTCCATTCCTAGTCACAGAAAAACAGATGAGTTCCACATCTCCATATTCAATTTTAGTCCCCTTTTTTAAATCAGCATCCCCGTTGATCAATAACCGCTTCATCTACTATCACTTCATTGCGTGTATAATTAATAGTTTTCATAGTTCTCCGCGGAACAAGTAGCTCCAATTTGGATGTGTGCCCCGAACTGATTAATTCAAATAACTCCTGATATCTGGAGTCCATTTTTATTGAATATCTCCCACGCATAGATCAAACGCGTTTTAAACAGGCGGTTCTACAAGAAACTCAACAATCATGCAAATGCCACGTCGGTTAAATACACATTGCCCTCATTGCAATGCTCATCATGAGCATGAAGTAGAAAAATCCCGCCGGGGGCGAGAACGCGGGATGAATTGGATCGACCGCCAACGAAAAAGAAACACTGGAAT
>CAWVSQ010000157.1:0-2041 GCA_963933005.1 uncultured euryarchaeote | reverse complement strand
CATATCGTTCCCAATCACTCGTTTATGGACCTGATTCACTGCTTCCGCCATAACTGGATTTATTTTGCCCGGCATTATTGAAGAACCTGGTTGATTCTCAGGCTGCTTGATCTCGCCCAATCCATTTCTAGGCCCTGACGCTAACAATCTCAAATCATTTGCTATCTTGTTCATTGATCCCGCCACGACTCTTAACGCACCATGTGCTTCAGACATCGCATCATGTGCAGCTTGGGCTTCAAAATGATCTATGGCCTCTCTAAATTGAATCCCAGTTTCCTCTGATATATACTCAATAGCCCTCTTTGGAAAGTCGGGATGCATATTCAATCCAGTTCCAACGGCAGTTCCTCCAATTGGAAGTTCAGCAAGACTGAATCTCACATTTTCTACTCGTTTAATCCCCTTTTCTATTTGTGTTTTATACCCTCCGAACTCTTGCCCCAACGTTATTGGAGTTGCATCTTGCAAATGAGTCCTTCCTGTCTTTATAACCTCTGAGAATTCCTTTTCTTTTTTCTCTAGCGCCTGTCTCAATGTTTCTAGAGCTGGTATTACTTCTTTATCAATTGATTCTAGAGCTGCAACATGCATTGCAGTAGGAATTATGTCATTCGACGATTGCCCAAAATTGACATGATCATTGGGATGTATCACTTTCGATCCAATACCCTCTCCTGCAATCTCGCATGCACGGTTCGCTATCACTTCATTCGCATTCATGTTAGATGAAGTCCCCGAACCTGTCTGAAACACATCTACTTGAAATTGATCTATAAGTTCTCCTGAAATAACCTCATCCGCGGCCAAAACAATTGCATTCACTGTTTTTTCTTCAAGAAACCCTAGTTCGCCATTTGCCTTTGCTGCAGACTTTTTAATAATTCCCAAAGCCCTTATGAATCCTGGCTCAAATGTTTCTCCACTAATTGGAAAGTTCTCAATCGCCCGTTGAGTTTGTGCCCCCCAATATACATCTTTTGGAACTTTTACTTCCCCAAGACTATCCTTTTCAATACGATAATCTGTCATTACAATCTGTTCTTTGTGAGCAATGGATTAAAATACTTGGGTCTGCGCACAATTGCCCCCCGCGTTTAAAACCACTGATTCAAACCTGTCTGCTTAGTGATTTCTTCAATTCGATTCAAACCCTGGTCAACCTTTTCTTTCGGAATATTCCATTCTTTTACTATATAATTTCTTGCTCCCTCTATATCTGGATTCATGGCCACATCAAATTCATATTTATTTGTAATTGCGGGCTGTAAGAATATTTCTCTAATTCGATCAACATATTCTATGGATTCCGACCTTGCGTCGAGCACTTCCCATATGTCTCCATATTTTATTATTTCTTTAAGTGCTGTTTTAGGCCCAACACCCATTATGCCTTCATTAAAATCTGTCCCCGAAAGAATCCCCACGTCAACCAGTTGTTCCCATGTAATATTATTACGATCCAAAGTCTCTTGTAATTTCATTATTTCTATATCTTCCGCTCCTGTGAGCCTTCTCAAAGTCACTGGTGCCCCAAACAAAAGAGTATCATAATCATCACTACCTGCACAATCTATTCTTTCATCATGCCGAGCCATATATGAACATTGGCCCTCTCCCTCTGCAGGAGCTTCTACATAAGGGACATCTAACAATTCAAATAATTCTCGCGTGGTTTTGTGTATTGTTGAAGTCAATCTTTGAGTTTGAGACTCCAATCGAGAAATTTCTGCCATGTCTTCCGATTTAATAGCCTCTTCAAGTCGAATTTCTCTTATTTCTCTTCCTTTTCTTCTTTCTTCAATTACCTCATTTTTTAATTCCGTTGGGATTCCATCAAAAACCATCACTGGCTGAACTTTTGATTGAAGTAGCTTTGATATTCCCCTTACAATTCCTATTAAATTTGCGACTTCTACTCCATCATCTGTTGTGTATGCCGTTTTCTCTGTAAATCTAACTGTCGTAGTTAGATATTTATATAACCAATTATGCGCATCTATTGCCACCGTTCTACCCATGAAATCCTCCGGTTTCGCCG
>CAWVSQ010000156.1:0-2047 GCA_963933005.1 uncultured euryarchaeote | reverse complement strand
TGGCGGCGAGAAGTCACTCACTGCTTTATCCTTTATATTTGCCATCCAAAGGTATAGCCCTGCACCATTCTACGCTCTCGATGAAATAGATGCATTTCTGGATGCTTCAAACGCAGAATTAGTAGGTGAACTATTGGATGAGCTTGCCATAGGGACTCAGTTCATAGTTGTATCTCACAGGTCTGCACTACTAGAACGATCCGAACGCGCAATAGGGGTTGTAATGCAAGAAAATAATATATCCGCGGTCACTGGAATCTCTCTCACTGCTGAGGTGAATATTTCAACATGAGCATAAATAGCGAAGAAGAAAATTTTTCTTTCTCCTACGATCCTCTCAATGAACCTATCAGCATCCTAGTACAACTTGCCAAGGATGGTGAAATCGACCCCTGGGACATAGATATCGTAAGCGTGACCGACAAATTCTTAGCAAGACTTGATAAATCCGATCTCCGAACATCTGCAAGGGCACTTCTATACGCCAGTGTCCTCCTTAGAATCAAGTCCGATGTCATTTTCCCCCCCGAACCACTTGCCGAGGAAAATTATCTGTCAAGCGAACTGGATGACATTTCAAGCCAAGATCCACTTTTCCTTTTTGAAAAAGAACTTGATAGAAGATTAACTAGGAAACGAGTCAGAGGTTCTCCTAGAACTCTAGAAGAACTCGTCCGCGAATTAAGAGACGCCGAATTAAATTCAAATTGGAAACTTTCACGCCAATACGACACTTCTGACTCTCCTCATGGTTTCTGGAGAGGTGTCCAACGCCTTGACTATCGCGACGGTGATCAATTTAGACTCGAGAACGAACCCACTGAAAAAGATGTTATTGGAACTGCCCATGTTGAACCAATCGAGGAGTCAATTTCTCAATTATCCATTCTGCTTCAATCTTTTCATGAAGATGGAAGATCTGAAGTTTCTTTCGAAGAACTGGTTCAACCTAATATGTCTAGAATTTCTCTATTCCTAGCACTTTTATTCATGGCCCAACGAGGAAACATCTACTTAGAACAGGAAGAGTTATTTGGAACTTTACGAGTGAAGAATTTACTCTTGTAATATTCTTTTCCATAAAAACTATTTTCGAACTTTATATTTTTAGTCGTATATCACTAATGATTCAATCTTCCCATTAGAAATTTCTTCGATTTTTTTCCTTCCATTAAGTCTACCCAATTCCACCATGAATCCAAAACCCGCCACTAGCTCTTCTGGAACCAATTTAAACGCTGCAATTGCGGTACCGCCTGTTGCCAACAAATCATCTATTATCAGTACCTTCTTAGATTTTTGGAACGCATCTTTATGTACTTGAATCTCCGTTTCCCCATACTCTAGGCTAACCGCTTGCGAGTATACCTCTCTAGGCAACTTATTTGGTTTTCTTAAAGGGACGAACCCCGCATTTAATTTGTAAGCAATTGGAGCCCCTACGATGAACCCTCTCGATTCAATCGAAGCTACTGTATCTATCTCACATCCCACCCAGATTTCAGTCATTTTATCAATCAGAATATTGAATAAATCTTGATTTTTCCATACGGGTGTTAAATCTTTAAATTCAATCCCTGGTATTGGATAATCCTGCACCTCTATAATCTCATCTTCTATCTCTTTCATTCTTTTTTTGATCCCATTTCAATTAGATCTTGGTGCATTTCTGAGAGCTTATCCTCTATAACATACATCATGTCATTTTTTAATATTTCTGCATCCCAATTGGTTTCTGAATATTTTTGTATGGACCATATGAATGCAAAGTTTGTTCCGATTATCCAACAAATTATACCAACGACTATCATAAAAAGTCCTACTTCTGGAAATATTCTGTAGTTAATAATCGCCGGAGTATAGCGCTGTAAACCAAGTGGAATTAATCCCCCCATACCAACCCCTGCAACCACTATGGATGTGGCTATTGTAGTCACAACAAACCACAAACCTGTGTATATTCCCATTTGCCTAATTACATTTGAATTTTTCATACACTCTATATCATAGTGCCCCTCCGCTAAAAATAATTTGGTCAAGTTCTTCC
>CAWVSQ010000155.1:0-2048 GCA_963933005.1 uncultured euryarchaeote | reverse complement strand
TAAATATATAATAACGGCAGGAGGGGTAGAGCACGTAAGGCATGCAAATATGAAACGGGATCCGAGAGTGGCACTTACAATTTCTGCCCCTGATAATCCATATGAAGTGTATTTAGTTAGGGGAAAGGTGGTAAGTATGTCAAAACAAGGGGGGAAGGAATTTCTAGATCGGGAAGCTCAGCGGAGATGGGGAGTTCAAGAATACCCTTTCCAAAAGAAAAAGGAACGATACCTGGTTAAGATTTTGCCGGATAAAATTATAGACACTTCTTCGGTTATTCCAGAAGGTGTAGATATAAGATAATTTAAGAAGATTTAGAAGGGAGTGATAAGATCCCAGTTAATTTGTTATCGACGGTGTATATTGCATGAGGAGGGACGGCTATGGTTGTAAAGGGGGCTTCGATTATTGCAGGTCCATTCACAATGTTTCCAGGGAGTAATTTCCCCCAGTCGTAAATGATAGAAGATTGAAAACCATCAGGAAGCCAATAAACAGGTCTTGATCCCGTTTCGGCAGATTGTGGATCGGATCCGGACAGAGGGTATTCTGCTAGAAGTGGTTTGTCGCGAGGAGCAGTTGCTTGAAGTACAAAATTATCTATTTCCACGCCATTTTGTGGAGTGGTGGATATCGGACTATACACTTCATTGTATTCTTTCTCAAATGCGGATGCGATTGTGGAAATATCCTGGACAGAAGTGAGTTCAGTTATAGGGGAAGTTACACGGGTGACATCCAATTGTCCCCCGTATTTCATGTCAAGATATAATTCAAATAAAAGTTGGTCTGCCCCGTATCCTTCTCCGTTGAAATCGTGGATTGCTAGTTCTTGAAGGTCGAGTACCGTTTGATTAAATTCATCGAAATTTTGGTAAGGGTCCAAAGTCCCTGGCTGGAGTAGAGGGATATGCAAAGACTGTTCATAGATATGTTTTGCATCCATGACGCTAGAACCAAAAGCAGAAAACACGGAAGAATAAGGAAATACGATGATTGTATTCACTCCAGCATGTTTTGCGAATCCTTCTGCATGTGTTGGGCCGGCACCTCCGATAGCAAATAGAACAAAGTTTTGAGGATCGTATCCGCGAAGTGCTGTTTCTTTATAAATAGTGCTCCCCATTTCGGCATCAGTTATAGAACGGATTAGACTTGCTGCTTCGACCACATCGATTTCAAGGGGATCTGCAACTTGTCTTTGTATTGCACGTTCTGCATGTCGCATGCTCAATGGTTTTTCTCCACCGTAGAATCCAGATGGGTCTATATACCCTAGAATGATGTCTGCATCGGTTACAGTAGGGTCGCGCCCGCCTTGGTTATAGCATGCTGGACCCGGGTTTGATCCGGCGCTTTCGGGCCCGACTTCTATTTTGTTGTCTAGGTCAGTTCTTACTCGTGCGATCGATCCCCCTCCAGCACCTATGGATTGACTTTTAAGCATGGTGCTGTGGACCCTCCAACGATCTACAATGGGCTCAAGATTGTAAGTTCTAGAAGACCCCCCAGCGATCAAAGATAAATCAAAACTGGTCCCCCCCATATCTGCTGCAATCACATTTTCATACCCATATATACCACCAAGATAAGAGCCACCAACTAGTGCTGAAGCGGGGCCCCCTTTGAAAGTATCTATTGCACTTGTTCGAAAAACTTCTGCAGTACCACCTGTATTGTGAATCATTTGAAGTGGTTTGAGATATCCTCGCTGCCTGAGTTCGTCCCCGATACCATACAATTCATCGATCATAGATTGATGGAGATATGCACTTAACATGGTTGTTATCGTTCGTTCATATTCGCCTTTTTTTCTACTTATTTCAGAAGATAAAAATACTGGCGCACTACCAAGATATGCATCGGGATATTCATCAGATATTATTTCCCTGACTTTTTGTTCATGGAGAGAATTTCGATGGGACCAGGTGAGACACACGGCAAATCCCCGGGCACCTTGTTCAACCAGATATCTTACTTTATCACGAAGGTCTGCTTCGTCGAGTGGCCGCAGAATTTCGCCTTTGAAATTAATTCGTTCTCGAAC
>CAWVSQ010000154.1:0-2060 GCA_963933005.1 uncultured euryarchaeote | reverse complement strand
GATTGTGTGAAGAGTTTCATATCGACCACCCCATCATAAATGCATTTGGAAAGTTGGGAAAGGCCTCCATGACTAGACTCGCAGTTTCTCTTATGAAAGGGTACAATGACTTGGTTCTTGAAAAATATTTAGATGGTTACGACCACTTTTATGGATTGGTATCGGTAGCTATGCAAGACCCAGAAGCTGCAGCTGAAGAAATTTATCGCGTAGGGGATGAGAAACAATTTATTGGTGTATTTATGGACAACACAGGGCCAAACCCACCACTAGGAGATCCGAGATATGACGTGGTGTATCGAGCTGCAGAGGACAAGGGCCTCCCCATATCCTACCACGCATACGACAGCGGATTTATCGTTGATTTTCCCAGGCAAAATGCAGCACTAGAAACGTTCTTTTCAATTCATGTGTTGACACATCCATACGCCCATATGTTAACAATGACTAGTCTTTTTGAACATGGAGTTCCAGAAAAATTCCCAGATTTAAAATTCATTTTCTTAGAAGGCGGAGTTGCGTGGCTCCCTTACATGATGTATCGTTTGAACAAGATACATTCAATTCGTAGATTTGATACGCCGATGCTAAAAAAGACCCCTGAAGAGTACATAAGAGATCAATTCTATGTTTCGACCCAGCCTATTGGGGAACCTAATAATCAAGAAGATATGAGAAAAATAATGGAAGTAATAGGCTATGATAGAATGATGTTTTCTTCAGATTATCCGCATTTTGATTTTGATCATCCAGAAGGTTTAGAAAAATTCCTCAGAGTTAATGTACCTGCGAAAGATCGTAAACGCGTACTTGAGACAAATGCTAGAGAGGTGTATGGGATTTGAGTGACCACATAGTTGCAGAGGTATCTGAAATAAAAGATGGTGAGCGAATTCTAGTTGAATTGAAGGGGAGAGAGGTTGGAGTATTTTATCTGGATGGGGAATATTATGCTTTTGCCAACTGGTGTGCCCATCAAGGGGGACCCTGGTGTGAGGGGAACCTGACAGGGACGTTTGATGGTGAATTTGATAGGAGTACACTCGAATACAGATTAAATTGGGTAAAAGAGGGGAAAATTTTAAATTGTCCTTGGCATGGTTGGGAATATGATATAAAAACTGGGACTTGTTTATCGAGGAGGTCTGTCAAGCTTCCCTCATACCCAGTGAGGGTCGAAGACGGCAAGATTGTAGTCACATTATAATGGCATCTGGGAGTGAAAATTTACCCGAGTGGTGGATTGAAAACCAATCTATAAAATTGGGAATGGACCTCCCGGCATATGACCCCCCTAGATTTGAAGATGGGATATACACCCATACAATAGTTTCCGTGTTAGAGGAAGAACTAGGATGTGAAATTCTATTTATAGGGATAGATGTGAGATACTTAGATGACTGGGAAATTAGAATGGACGACATACCAGTATGCGAGATTAAAAAATATAGAACCCAAGAGGGAAATACAATATACGGCATTGGCTCTAAAAAGTTTGATAGAATAATTAGAGAAGAAATAGCTTCAAGGAATTAAAAAAATGGAAGTTTAGAAGGTTTCTTTTATAGAATTTCGATTAGAGTCATATAGTGACCGCGTAAATGGATCCAAGAATCTTCTTCCATCCCCTCCCTATTTTTGAGAATGAGAGGGGCGATTACATCTAGCTGATCGGGTTCTAAAATCGGAGATAGTTCAGTGAGAAGTGGGGATGGCCAAGAGAAATCTTCAACATATGCTACAGGCCCCCGGAAAACGACTTCATAATTAGAAGTTGAATCAAATAAAGCAGATTCTACCGTTTTGACACATTGGGTTTTATAAATTTCAAGGGCATCGTCTAGTTGATTTTCAGATATGCTGATAGGGAGGTCACTGATAGAATTTGACAAAGTCTCCCTGTCGAATGAAGGAGGGTGGAGGGTGAGATTTCCTTTAGCAAGTAAAAATTCAGACCATCCAGTTCCAGAATGAATATCACGACTAAAAGTTGTAAATGCGAAGGTAGAATCTTCAAGTTGGTATAAACGGACGCCACTACTTCCAGAGGGATCGACTGT
>CAWVSQ010000153.1:0-2070 GCA_963933005.1 uncultured euryarchaeote | reverse complement strand
GACCGTCCAGTAGTAAGAACGAATATAAGAATAGATGGCAAATTAGATGCGATGCGGGTGTATGAATCGTGTCTAAAGGCGTTTGAAGAGGTGGATAAAAAATGAAAAAATGGCCATTTAAAATTGAAGGTATTGTAGAGGTGATAGTGACAACAGGAGATGTGTCTACATGTTGGAATGTTGCCCTTCTAGGATTACATGGTGGAGAGGTTATTACTGCTAGGACGTGGGGTAAGACAAGAACACGTGAAAACTTTAGTAAGGGAAAAGATGCATATGTTCATTTTGTGCGTGATGCGGTTTTATTTGCAGAGGCTGCACTTTGTATTAAAGAACAAAAAGATCCGCATATCGAGGAGTCGTACGCCTGGGCAAAAATAGAAGCTATATCGATAGGAGTGGGGAAGGAAGGGGGCACAGAATGGGAGGATTGGAATATAAATGTAAGAGAAAGTCAGATAGTGGAGAAAGAAGTCCCCATATTGAATAGAGGGCATAATGCAATTATAGAAGCAACAGTCATAGCATCTAGGTTAAGGGTATCCCAAAATAGAGAGAAAGATCTGCAAAATATTGAAAATTTGTTGAAAATTGTAGAAAAATGTGGGAATGTGCGTGACTGTGAAGCGAAGAGTCTAGTTGAAAGACTAGTTTTTGAAGATTTTGAAGAGGATAAACAAAGAAAAAAGTTTTAGTGTTGCAAGTTCTCACAAAGATGCTAATCAGAATAATAGGAGGAAGATATGGGACGTTATCGAGCTACAGTAGAAAGTGATGTTGTGTATGTAGAGGCGGACTTGGGGCGAATAAAAGTGGGTCCTTTAAATACAATAATAGAGATCATAGGAGGCCCATCTTGGACGATTAGATATGATGACCAAGATCGGGCTAGAGTGGATCTAGATACGTCGGATGAGGGGTTAACTATTGATGTGAGAGATACTATTGAAGCGATGACATTTGGAGGGAAATTTCTGATGACCCTAAGATCACAACCAGAAATTATCCCAGGAGGAAATCGAGATGCTGTTTCTCCAAGGTTGGGCTTATTCATGGGCCGTTTAATAGAAAATCTAGAATACGGAGTTAGGTAAAATAGACTCATATGAGGGGGATATGCGATTAGATGAGCTTAAGCCAAAGAATTGACAAACCGGAAGTATGCCAATCAAACCAGCTTACGTCAAGCGTATTTCTCGAGAGTTAATAGAGAGATTTCCTGAAAGGTTCTCAGATGATTTTGATGAGAACAAAGAAACGGTTACGCTTGTTACTAATGTAGAATCTAAACGGGTAAGAAACAGGATAGCAGGATACGTAACGAGAAAAAACAGAAAAACTAGTAAATGAAAGGGGGACGTAAAGCTGGATTCTATGCGTCAAAGTATCATAATCGTTTTGTCCATCGTCGCACTATCCGATTAATATGGTAGTTTCAGTAGGTATAATTGGGGCTACGGGAGTTGTTGGTCAACGGTATGTACAATTGATAGAAAAGCATCCTTTTTTTGAAATAGGAGTTGTCACTGCCAGTGACAGGAGTGTCGGAAAAACATATGAAGATGCGGTCAATTGGGGATTAGATACCCCAATGCCTAACGATATAGGAAAACTAGAAGTGAAACCGACTGAGGCGAAAAGTATTCCAGAAGAAGTGGAAATGTTATTTTCAGCCCTTCCATCTCAAATTGCTTCTAAAGCGGAACCGGAACTGTGCAAAGAAGGATACATCATTGCATCTAACTCGTCGAACGAGAGGATGAGCGAAGATGTTCCGTTGATTATTCCAGAAATAAATTCGAGCCATCTAGATTTAATCGAAATTCAACAAGATAACCGAGGGTGGGAAGGGGCGCTAATAAAAAATCCTAATTGCTCTGTGATAACACTAGTGCCCACATTAAAGGCTTTGGACATATTTGGACTTGAAAGAATTCATGTTTCAACACTCCAAGCGGTTTCGGGGGCGGGATATGAGGGTGTCAAATCAATGCAAATTTTAGACAATGTCATTCCATTTATTCAAGGCGAAGAAGAAAAATTAGAAAGTGAACCTCAAAAAATACTAGG
>CAWVSQ010000152.1:0-2135 GCA_963933005.1 uncultured euryarchaeote | reverse complement strand
CGAATCTTCTATCTGCACGTCCGAAGTACTTGCAAAAACATGCACCATGTTGACTCCCGAATCAATTGCTGATATGATGTCACCTTCTATTACCCGAGCAAGCCCTGCAACTGTTGTTTTAGTTCCTTCTGCAATATTCCTTACAGCTTCGAATTCTGCTTTTGAATTTACAGGAAACCCGGCCTCAATCACGTGGGTACCCATTTCGTCAAGCAAAGTGGCAATTTCCATTTTATCTTCATACGAAAATGAAACATGTGGAGATTGCTCTCCGTCTCTTAATGTTGTGTCAAAAATTCGAACTTCGCTAAATTCTGGTTTAACTGCTAACGTTCCCTGGAAGAAGTCGATCGCCCTGCGTTGGCGCAGAGATATCCTTATTGGAGTTCATCGTGAGTAATTGGAGATTGGGGCAGTTAATATAACTGTCGGAAATGGAGTCTTTCACTTTTAGGGCTTATCAGGACTGCATATAGTGCAACACTGGGTTCTGAACTTTGTTTTTCTGATAACTCCGTTAACAGTCTTTTTGTTTTTCCACGTACAATTGGATATATGGATTCGTACGAACTCGACCTAGAGTCTGTAGAAGAAGCATTAGATCTCTCAGAAGATCAGAAAATCATTTTAGGATTCCTCGACGGTTCTGTCCCCGAATCTGAATGGATAAGTGAATTGGAACTTGGAAATGTCTTGGTTTTACAAATAAAAGGAGAATTAGAAGATCTAATTCAAGAGGTCGCTCCCTATATTAAAGAAAATGGGGGCTCTATAGTCCACTTTAGAGGATTTTTAATTATTACCCCTTCTACTATCTCCGTGGACAACACCCGCCTATCTTAAAACTCACCCCTTTCTGATCGAATTTCTTTTTTCTCGGTGTAATTCCAGAATGGTTTCAGAGAACATTCCTAGCATCGCAATTTGGGAACCAAGTAATAGAAAAAAGGCTCCTATTATTATGACCACTTGATGGATTCTACTCTGATACACCCACTCAAATATAGCATATCCCCCTAAAATTCCCCCTATTATTAGTCCTATCATGCCAATTGACCCAAAATAAAACAAAGGATTGCTCGTTTGAGCCAGTTTATATAATGTTTTTACTATCACCATTCCATCTCTGATAGGATTTAATTTGGCAACCGAATCTCCCGTTCTCGATCTATAACTAACCGGAACTACTTCTGTAGAAATATCCCTGCTTACACACCGTATCCCCAATTCAATTTCTATACCGAACCCTTCTGATGTCAAAAATAAATCTTCTACTGAATCTTTCTTAAAAGCATGATATCCACTTAGCACGTCTCTAAAATCTTCTCCATAAATTTTAAAAAACAACATGTTGATCAATCTATTCCCGACCCGATTTAATGGGGTCATTGCATCTGAACTCATGTCATAAAACCGATCCCCAATAGTGTGGCTTTTTCCACCTTCCAATGGTTTGACCATGTCCAATCCATCTTTTGCCAAATATGTCCCATCCCCATCAACCATAAGGATTATTTCAGATTCAATCATCTGAAATGCTTCTCTAACTGCATTCCCCTTTCCCTCTCCAGATTGAGACACTACAGTTGCCCCCTTCTCTTTTGCTTTCTCTCTCGTCCCATCCACTGAACCTCCATCAATGACAAATATATTGGTAAACCCATTTTGATAAAAACCTTCGATAACCATCTCAATTGTTTCTACCTCATTCAATGTGGGAATTAACACACATGTCATTTCTTGAATTTGCATCTATAAACATTCATTCCGCAATCTGCAAAAACCTTCCCACATATGATGCAAAAATGTGTCTATGGGCGCTCTGTCCTCTCATACCACCCCTAAAACTACCCCTATGACAAAATCTAAAAAGACTTTACAAACGATCCCCTTACAGTCTTCATGGACGCGCTAGTAACCCTAAGTTTGGTATTTTTACTAGCCACCTTTCTTCCCTATCTATTCTATGTCTTACTTTTCTTTCTAATCCGGCCAGATCCCTCCCCTTTGGACGCGCCACAATCGCTCCCCCCTGTAAGCATTGTACTACCCACCTTTAACGAATCATCCATCATTGAAAAGAAACTTAAAGATTTATTCTCTTTAGATTATCCTCTTGATAAAATAGAATTAGT
>CAWVSQ010000151.1:0-2145 GCA_963933005.1 uncultured euryarchaeote | reverse complement strand
GGATTTTGGAAATCCATTACATTTGATGATAATACCAGGGGATTTACACCATATGGAAATGGAAGCACTAGAATCGTTTACAAAGATGTCTTTGTGAATGGGAAATGCGGAGGGTATAGAAGAAAAGAGAATGGGAAGGTCATTGTCTTTTAAGAACTAATCGTAGGACATCTTCGTCTAAAAGTACATGGTCAATCCCCACTATCTGATCATCATGTTTTGCACTAGATCCATTTACTCGGGCAAATCTGAAAGTTGCTAAGAAGTCGCCGCCAAGTTCCTCGCATGCGTGCCTGACAGTTGCTCCTTTTTTGAGTATAAGGGGCTCTTCATAATCAGGCCCCCTTCCTGGCTTATCCATATATATTTGCATGAACCCTAAGGAATTCCAGATTGATTCTTTGAATTCTTCAATGCCGAGCTCTTCTTTTGCACTTATGTAGAGGATGTTTTCAGAAGATACCCCGTGTTCTGCCAATTCCTCTGAAATAGAATTGAGTGTGGAAGGACCAATTGAGTCGGATTTATTTATGACGACTAATGATTTTTTATACACACAATTGCCCATGATCCCATCAATCAAGCTGTCAAGGTTGAGAGTTTCGCGAATAGTTACATCTGCATTTACGATCCCATACTCCATCAAGACCCCTTTTATAGTGGACTCCTCGAGGCCCAAATCGACACTGTGAAAGATTGTGAGTCCACCTCTACTAGTCCTAGATATTTTAATTTGAGGAGGAGTTTCGTTGATACGAATACGGTTTTCATAAAGTTCAGAAAAAAGGGTAGAATATAATTGTACGTGTTTTGCATCTAAAACAAAAATAATGAGATCCGCAGTTCTTACAACCGAGAGAACTTCCCTCCCACGTCCACGTCCAGAAGAGGCCCCCTCGATCAGACCGGGGAGATCTAGAATTTGGATATTCGCGCCACGAAGATGAAGCATTCCAGGAGTCACTCCAAGAGTGGTGAAGGCATATTCTCCAACTTCACTTTCAGCATTGGTAAGAACATTTAGTAAAGTGGATTTGCCTACGCTAGGAAAACCAACTAGTGCGACAGTTGCGTCACCACTTTTCCGAACCCCATAGCCTCCGCCCCCACCTGAAGAAGATTGCCGTTCGACCTGTGCTTTTTTATCCGCTAGTTTTGCTTTTAACTTGCCAAGATGAGACTCTGTTGCTTTATTTTTCGACGTTTCACGTATTTCCCGTTCGAGTTCTTCAATTTCCTGCTCTAGCGCCACTATCCCTAGTGTAACCGGATAGATAAAAAAATCTGCGTCTTTGAGCGGAGAGGGTAGCAAAAAGAAAAAGTTTAAACCTGATGATAGGTTTCCGTCAAGAATGGCAGGAACAGTTGATGTACTTGTAGAAGGTGGCCGGGCTAATCCTGGACCACCTATTGGACCAGTTTTGGGCCCTACTCCGGTGGACGTTCAAGCAGTGGTTAGTAAGATAAATGAAGTGACTGCTGCTTACGATGGGACTCAAGTTCCAGTTAAGATAGTTTATGAAGATGATGGAAGCTTTGAATTGGAAGTCGGAAGTCCACCGACAGCCGCTTTGATCAAGAAAGAGATAGGCATTGAAAAAGGATCCGGGTATGCAAAGAGGAGTTTTGTCGGAGATATATCCGTAGAACAAATAAAAAAGATTGCAGCTCAGAAATTACCAGGACTTCTAGCATATGACTTGAAAAATGCTGCAAAAGAAATTTCAGGAACATGTGTTGCTTTGGGCGTTACTATCGACGGAAAAAATCCAAGAGATTTTAAAGATAAAGTGGATAGCGGCGTATACGACGATATTCTAACTGAATGATAAGAGAGGGTGCGTCTGACGCATGGTGAGATATTTTTTCGAGAAGATCAAATCGTTTTTAATTATAGAGGTACGCAAATGTTCGCTTCGATGGGTTTATGGCCCCCGATAAACCAAATCTCAATTAACAGGCAGAAGGCCTGAAATATACTGTAGTAGCCATATGGCGAACTACGGGGGAAAAAATGGCAGATAAAGAAATAGAAGAAGCTGTTATACGTGCACTAGAAACCGCTCCGAGTCGGAACTTTAGAGAGTCGGTGGATATTGCAATTAATTTAAATACCCTATATGGATTTAGGTTTGAGAATAACTT
>CAWVSQ010000150.1:0-2155 GCA_963933005.1 uncultured euryarchaeote | reverse complement strand
CACCCCCACAACTCCCACGACGGCATTTGAGTTTGGTACTTTTTCACGAAACACTTCTCCACCCATCAATCACAACACCCATCCTTTCAATCTATCTGGTCACCCTGCTATCAGCATCCCCTGCGGAAATTCAAATGGACTTCCAATTGGGTTCCAAATTGTTGGAAATTATGGAGATGAATATTTCTTGTTAGACCTAGCAGAATCACTTTCCGAATTTTTTAGAAACTAGGTAACACTGTTTCAGAAAAAACTTCTAAATTTCGAACCAATTCTTCCACATCGTTAGCAGCAAACATAATTGCGGGAAAATGATTCACTCCCACTTCATGATATTGATCTATCTTTTCAATAATTTCTGTTGAATCCCCCACTAATGTAACATCCATCAGCGCATCGAATTCTTGATCTTTCAATGTAGATTGTATCAACGATCTCATATGTTCAAATACTTGAGACGACTCAAAATTCTTCTTCGCAGTATCAGAGTCTCTATCGATGCAACAAACAAGTTGAGGAGCAACATCAATCTCCTTTGGGTTTCGCTTTTCTTCTTCACAGAATGATTTTATTTCCCCACTTCTTTCTTTAATTTCATTTGGGGTCAATGCAAAAGGTAACCATCCATTTCCCCATTTAACAGCTCTTGAAATAGCGTTAGAATGATTTCCACCAACATATATCGGAAATGGATCTTGAACTGGTCTAGGGTGTAGGTCTATCTCTTCAAATTCAACGTATTTTCCCTTATATGCCGTTGGACCTTTCAATAGTTGACTCAATGCTTCCATCGATTCGTCCATAATCTCGCCCCTACTAGCATTCTCATTGGGCCTAATTGATTCAAATTCTTCCCTATATGCTCCAATACCAACTCCAAATAATAGTCTCCCTTTTGACAACACATCCAACGTTGCAGCCTGTTTTGCAACCCAAACTGTATCTCTAAATGGTAACACAGTCACCGCAGTATTCAACTTAATTTCTTCAGTTTTCCCAGCTATATAAGCAAAAGTTCCAAATGCTTCATAATATCTTGGGAGCAAATCCCACGACTTTTTAACATATTCTTGAGCTACAATATGATCATTCCCTCCTATTGAATCAAATCCCAATCTCTCTGCTTCACAGGCTATTTTTACCAATCCCTCTGGATCACAAAATGGAACCGGATACATCATCCCTTCCATCCCTGTAGGAAATCCCACCCCAAATCTAGTCTGACTCATAATAGTAACGATTTATCGCTACACGTATAACCTTCCTCAAACAATTTATCCAATATGCCACGCGATCTACGAGACTTTATAAAAAATCTTTCTGATAACGCACCTTCCGAAATCGTCGAAATTAATAAAGAAGTTGACCCCACTTGGGAAGTTACCTCAATAGCCCGAAAACTTCAATCTGAAGGTCAATATCCCTTACTACTTTTCAACAATGTTCTTGGAAGCTCCCACAGGTTAGTCACCAATGTACATGCAACTAGAACTAAACTTGCATATGGTCTAGAATCCCCGGATGTCACCCCTCGAAATCTTTTACAACGATATATGGAATTAACCGGAAAACCTGCAAAACCCATTCTAGTAGATAGTAAAGACGCACCTGTCATGGAAAATATTAAAACAGGAAAAGATGTCGACTTAACCGAGCTACCTTTGGTTCAACATAATGAACTTGACAATGGACTTTACATAGATGCAGGGATACTATGGGTCTTCGATAAGGAAACACAAACCTATAATGCTGGAATCTATCGGCACCAACTACATGAACCAAATCTTTTGGGAGTTTACGCTGGTGCTGGCCAACATCTTGCACATTTGATGCGAAGTGCAGAGAGTGAAAATACTCCTCTAGAAGTTGCCATCTCAGTCGGAACTCACCCCTACCTAACCATTGGGTCCACTACAAGAATCGATCGAGAAGCAGACGAACTAGATGCAATAAGTGGATTGATAAACGAAGCTGTAGGGTCTCCTATGAAAACTGTCCAGTGTGAAACTGTTGATTTGCAAGTCCCTGCAAATTCTGAATACGTAATCGAAGGAAAAATCCTTCCAAATGTACTTCGGACCGAGGGCCCCTTTGGTGAATACCCTTGGACCTATGGCCCTAGTAGAACAAATCGTGTCATTGAGATATCTGCAAT
>CAWVSQ010000149.1:0-2157 GCA_963933005.1 uncultured euryarchaeote | reverse complement strand
ATGCCAAGTTTTTGTTCTACTATGAATTGGAAAATGTCTAGAGAATAGGCATATGTTTGAGTGAAAACGGAAGTATGACGCCTATTGAAAAGAGAACGCAGAATTTTTGATAATCTTATGGTGATGACGGTGGTTAAAGAGAACTGGTGGGGAAGATCTTTGAAGATTGACGATTCGGGATCAAGAGAAATGCGAAGATCACTTTCTAATGAAGATATATAGTGAAGGAATTGATCGAATTCTTTCTTCCACTGGTATTCTTCTACAACGGCGTACATGGTGGATAAATTATTTAGTTCAGGCGGATTGGATTCTTTTAAAGATAATATATGCAAAATATCAAATAGAGATATTCCATTATGTTTGAAGGTGCAATGTGCCGCAGTTATTAAGAAATCATGAGGAATAGAAGGGAATGGGATTAAAACATCGTCTATAGATTTTAGTTGACTTTGGTCGATGATTGATTGGGAATCCAGGTAATGCACCCTACGCCAAGAGAGATGGTGGTGTAGGTCAAGAGATACGCGAGTTCCACTTATTGATTTGACATAAGTACTTCGGTGGGGTTCTGCATCATCTTCAAGAGAATATCCGAGTTTGTCCAAAATGTGAAAAATATCAGGAGTGTTATGGACTAAGATATCTATATCACTGACTAATTTGGGCAGTTCGGAGAATTTGATTATCACGAAGGGGATTTTATGTTCTTGTAGTGCTAGAGAAACTGTTTTGAGTTCTTCGGTGATTACACTAAGTGAGTTCAATTTCGATTGAAGGTCTTTGGTTTCAATCCCATGGTCAGAGAGGAGAAGTGACAATGTGTTTTTTGAAATATAATCCATTGCGAATTTCGCTTCAAAGTTTGATAGATGATGAGACAATTGGGAGATTATATCGGTGACTTTGGTGGGCATGTTATAGTAACCTCTGGAATTCAGTTAAGTATTGTTTGGCCACCGTGGCTAAATTATGATTGGTTGAGATTAATTCATGGGCAGAGGTCCCCATCTGAGAACATAGATTTTCATCGTCTAAAATTTGAATAAGATAGTTTGAAAGAGAATTAAGATCCGTGGGAGAGATCAAATATCCTGTTACTCCATCCAGTATCATGCTATTATGAGGTGCATCCATTCCAATGACTGGTCGCCCAGTTGACATTGCTTCTAAAGCTGGTTGGTTCCAACCATCGGAGGTTGAGAGATGGCAGAAGACAGAGCAGTTTTGATAGTGTTGTTTGAGGGCTTCTGCAGAGACATTTCCATGGAAGTGAACTCTAGACGAAATGCCGAGTTCAGAGGCTTGTTGTTCTAGATGAATATGCTGAGGCCCATCTCCAACTATATCGAGATGGGCATCTGGTATTTCGGAGATAATACTAGGCAATGCATCGATAATAGAGTGTATTCCACGACGTTTTATTAATCTACTAACAACCAATATTCGGGGTTCTTTGGGCAAGGGAGTGTATTGAAATAATTCCTGGTTTACACCATAAGGAATGGTGCCTATTTGAGCTGATGGGATATATTTCGAATAGTATTGTTTTGCAGCACCGTTGACTGTGATAAGCCTATCACAGTGAGAAAGTGTTTTTTTAAATCGTGGCATGTAGGCGATTGATTTTCCTATTTTTCGTATCAGAGGAGATTTCAAAGGGCCAGAAACTTCATCCCTAAGACGATAATGAGGCAACTCGCACATTCCGATTGCAAAAGGGGATTCTAATTTATTTGCAAGATTTGCGAGTGGGGTGTATTCTGGTTCGTGAAAATAAAAGTGAGTAAGGATTGTTTCTTTGTCTTTTTGCAGATATTTTGGTATGAGTTTTTTTACTTCACTAAAAGAGTTTGCTTGGACTAGATTGAGTGAAGATGGAGTGGAAGAGGATAGATCGGTTCCCCTCGTAAAAGAAATTACATTCACATCGTCGATGGATGCGAGGGAAGAGAGCAATTCATACCCAATACTTCCAATAGCGCCCCCATAATAACTATGAGAATCATTTAGACGTAGGAGTGATAAATTTAAAATTCTCAAGCTTCAAGCACCTCTTTGTAGATATCTAAAGTGCCTGAAGCTGTTTTGTCCCATGTGAATTCTTTACTTCGATCGAGGGCAGACTGGTCCAGATCTAACTCCATTTTTTCAAAG
>CAWVSQ010000148.1:0-2166 GCA_963933005.1 uncultured euryarchaeote | reverse complement strand
GGTTAAAGTAGACCAAGAGCAGGTAGTGGGATTTGAAGAAAAACCATCTGACCCCCAAAGCAGTCTAGTTTCTATCGCTTGCTATGCATTCCCCGCTAAAACTCTCTCTTTATTCCATTCTTATCTTTCTGATGGAAATAATCCAGACGAACCTGGATGGTTCCTCCAATGGCTTTACCCAAACTATTCAGTTTACGCATTTTCATTTGATGGAGCTTGGTTCGATATTGGAACTCCAAAAAGCTATCTAGGCGCTGTAGCTTGGGCTTTAGATGGTGGAACTCTTATAAATTCCGAAGCGACCCTTTCCGGAACCACTCTGGGGAAAAATGTCCATGTAATGGCCGGTGCAAAAATAACTGATTCACACTTAGAAAATTCAGTTGTTTTTCCAAATGCTACTGTTGACTCTTGTCATTTAAGGGATTCCATCATCGACGAAGCAACTCAAATAAGAAATATCGATCTTTCTGGAGCATTAATTGGAGCCCACACCCAAATCGGATAATTTCATGTAGATTTCTTATTTGTCTTTATCCTTTATATTCAATTTAACCACGCATCTTTTACACGTATTTCTCCCCAATTTTGTTCCCAAAAAACGTCATATTCTATTTCTACTCCTCGATTCATATGGGGGCCATTAGTTACAAGAGTTTCATACTCTCCCCCTTCTCCTAGAATATGAACTCCATATTTCTCATTTATGGATTCCAATTCCACAATCGCATTATTATCTATGTATCTTCCTATCCAAGATTCTTCCATCCCATCCGCAGCAACACTAACTATCATAATTTCAAAACCAGTTTCTACCATTTTATTAATCATAGTCAATGGGTCCAATTTCCATAATGGGGCATATAATATTATGCCCAACTCATCACACATTTTTTGAATTCTACTTCTTTGATATTCGCTCTCCACAGCTCCCGCTATGATCCCCTTTAGATGAATTTTATCTGCGATTTCAATCAAAGCATTTTTAATACATTTTACTTCTTCGTCACCCTGTCTCCCCGAATCCACTTCATTTGGAATTTCAAATTCGGGTTCAATTTCTATGAGCCCAATTCCAATACTTTCCGCTACAAGAGATACTACCCTAGTCGCTGGAACATGATACATATATGAACCAGCTGGAGGATGCACCGTCAATAGGTATTCTACATCAAACCCATTTTCGAGCGCCTGGTATAATGCCCAGTTAGAGTCTTTCCCCCCCGAGAACAGACTTACCCATCGATCTTCTTTCATTTTGCTATCGAATTCATTTCGCTTTCTTTTGCATTTTTCTTATCCTGGGCGCAACTTTTATTCCAACAACACTCACCAAAATCCCCAAACCCACAAATATGGCCAAATGCTCTTCTGCTGTCCATACCAACGGCCCTATTTCTACCAATCCTGCTATTCTTATTTTTGCCAATCCAAATGCTCCTATCGCATTTTGTTTCTGTAGAAAATAAGATGAAAATCCTCTAACAACTACTGCAGTCGATATTATCCCAAATATCAGATTTATATGTGTAGTTTGTACTTGTCTATTTGCTATCACTCTATCTAACGCTTTACCCAAGCTCATCACCAATCCTCCCAATGCCACCCATGGGATGCTATAGTGTACAAATCCCATCAAAGAAGTTAGCGATTTTCCCCCATTCCCCGATGTTGGCATATTTGCCAACCCAATAAAAATCCCTACCAAAATCAACCCTACTGCCACTACATATGTTACAACAGACACTCTCCCCGAATAAAGAGTTTCACGAATTCTTGTAGGTAATATTGCGATGTGATCATCAATATCAAGTGCCTTGTACAATACAAATACACCGAGAACCGCTGTGATAACTGCAAATGTGGTTCTTATATCTACTAGATATGACAAGATTGGAAGAATCGTAAGTACAACTCCCATAGGTACTAAAACAGTTGATCTTAATTCGTCATCTGCCAAAAAACGTTTCGCCAAATAATATCTTGATTCCAAATCATGTATCTGACGAACGATGACTCTATCAACTGCATCTATTCGAATCCGACTTTCCAATATTGGAATCAACCTTTCTTCTTCAATCGATCCTATCACCAAAATAGCCGAATCCGGTTCTATCTCCTCTATGAGCATGTCTAACTGTCTAGCCAACGATTTATTAGAATCTG
>CAWVSQ010000147.1:0-2184 GCA_963933005.1 uncultured euryarchaeote | reverse complement strand
TGAAGATGATGAAGAAGAAGAAGGTGGTGGTGAAGGTGGTGGAGAAGAAGGTGGGGGAGGTAGTTGACTGGATGTTTCCGTGATAGTAGAGGGTGAGATTCTATCATTTGTGGCTAAAGTTTGAGGTGTTGGTTCCCCGGAGTGAGAAGTACTCTCAGGGAGGAGTTGAGTTGAGGGGGTTGAAATCTCGAGAGATGGGGAGGCCTGAGAACATCCGGCTGTGATAAGCAGAAGTGTAAGAGATAGGACGAGGATATAGTTAGTCATCTGAATATAGATCAAGAAGAGTTTTTACGACATTGTCCCAGGTCATTGGGTCATCATAAGAAGGAGTGAGAGAAGAACATTTCAATATAAGATTTGATAATGTTTTTGGATCTGTTTCGTTGGTTGCTATGCATCCTTCATGTTCGGCCCAGTCCCCTAATGCCCCATTTTTTCTGACGAGACAGGGAGTACCAGATAATAGGGACTCCCCAACAGTTAGGCCGTAGGACTCATGAGTAGAAAGTGCTACGTGTGCTGCTGCGCCGGAATAGAGTTGTGCGAGGTTGGAAATCGGAATATTGTTCATGAAAATGACCTGTTTTTGAACATTGGAATGGGCCGCCATATCAACGAGAGATGGGAGGTATGTTCCAGAACCGACGATGATGAGATCATGATCTGGTAAGAATTGCATTGCCCTGATTACATGTTGGAATCCTTTGTAGGATTCTAGTCGTCCGACGCACAGGAAGTAGGGCCTTTTTCTAGATCGAGGCGGTGCGTTCTGGAAAGGCAATGGATCGATTCCGTTAGGTATCAAGATGGGATTGATTTTAAACTCGTTCGACAGAAGTTTTTTTTCCCAATTGCTCACGGCAATGACAGAATTGGCTTGTGAAATGCCCCAAGATCCAAATGGTTTATAAAAAGGGAGCAAGATGTCTGTGTATTTTGTAGACCCTACTCCATGATAATGAGAAGTCACAAAAAAGCGTTTAGGTCCTCTAGAGATAGCAGATAGTAGAGGGGCGATGGAATGATAATTGTGGGCGTGGAGGATGTCACCGGGCGTCTGGAGAATTGTATAGATGAATTTGGGTAAATTTGAATAGGAAAATCTACGAATTTCCACTCCATTTTTATAAGACAGAGGTGGGAGATTGCCACCCCCATCTAAAGTGAATACAGTTACATCATGTCCGGACTTGATCATACGTTCGCTAATAGAAGCAACATGGTGTTCTACGCCCCCTATGTTAGGTGGAAATCTCGGGGAGACTTGAATTATTTTCATTGCATCATCTCTCGCAAGTTCGAGTCTACCTCCCAAGTCCCATCAGTGTCTTTCTTAGTTAAAAGTAACAAGTGACTACGTAGGAGGGATACTTGCGTATCAAACAATGAATAAAAGATTTGGAGAGGGCCGAGTGAATCTTTTTGTCCGAGCCACATGGAAATTAATGAGGCAGATAGAACTGCGATGGCTGAGATTGGAGAAACTGAAAAAATAGTGATAAGTATGGAGGATATGCTCAAGAGAACAAACCAAGGAGATAGTATTAGAAACCACCAATTGAATGGTAAAATAAAAGAACCATATAATCCTGACTTTCCGAGGAGATCCTTGTTCTGTAATAAGACTTTGACGAGACCCACCGCACGGCGATCTTTCTGTAGTCTTCGTTTCCAGAAAGCAGAGTGTGCTGCCTCTTTAAATTTTATATTTGGATCGAATAGAACTTTGAAATTTTGTCTTCGGATATTCAGGGCAAGTTCTGTATCATCTGCCAAGGAATCTTCATTCACAGGAACTATGCATTTTTTACGGAAAGCTGAAAATGGGCCATGGAAAATGAAAGTGGAATCGAGATGAGATTCTAGGAGTTGTATGTAAGACTGTACGCTGCGATAACCAGATTCGACCTTACTTCCACCTAGGACTTCCATATTAGTCCCAGTTACTGCACCCACGGTGCCATCAGAAAAATGAGATACTGCTTTTTTTAAACAATAGGGATCTAGTAAAGAGTCACAGTCGGTTTTGATTACAATATCATGAGTTGCTGCAGCATATGCTTCATTTAGAGCCACTGCAAGTCCTCTCCTTTCGGATTCTTTGATTAAAATTAGCCGAGTGGTTTTGATGTTTTTAAAGAATGAAGAAATAATCGTTGGCGTTTCGTCCGTGCTAGAATC
>CAWVSQ010000146.1:0-2209 GCA_963933005.1 uncultured euryarchaeote | reverse complement strand
TTGAGGAAAAATAACCCTTCTTTTAGAATATTATTAGATATCCCAGCCCATCCACAACAGCTATAACTAATTACAACCCTAGGATACAGTGTAGCATACATGTCCCGAGATGTGTTAATTGACAACATAATTTCCATGCTTTTGGATGCAGGCTTTATTGTTAGCGATAGGTGTGTAATTCGGCCGAAAAGTTTTGACATAGCCGCTAGAAGGGAAGAACAAATATTTTTAATAAAGGTGCTTGGAAATGTCGATGCCCTAAATCGTCAAACTGGGATGGCGATGCAAGATCTAGGAATTCATTTGAACGCTAGGCCCCTCGTGATATCACTTCATACCAGAGATAAAAAGCTGGAACCGGGAGTTGTATACTTGAGACATGGGGTCCCAGTTATTAGCCCAGATACAGCATATGATTTATTTGTAGAGGAAATTCCACCTTTAATATATGCAGCCCCGGGAGGGCTTTACGTGCCTATTGATGGGGAATACCTATCCAAAGTTAGAGGGGAATTAAAATGGAGTCTTGGCAAGCTTGCAATGATGATAGGCGTTTCGCGGAGGACTGTTTCGAAATATGAGAGTGGGATGGATGCAAGCATCGAAGTTGCTATTCGATTGGAAGAATTATTCGGCCCCAACATAACCATCCCAATAGATATTTTTGGCCGAGAGGCTGCAAAAATGGGCATAGATTCTTTGAAAAATAAACAAAGATCCGCTCAGGATGGTGATGAAATGATAGATGCATTGAATAGATTTGGATTTATAGTCCACCCAACAGATCGTGCCCCATTTCAAACTGTGAGTGAACATTCTAGGGATTCAAATAGGGTTTTGATAACGGGGCACTCTCAACTTACCAAAACTGCTATTAAACGTGCTAAAATCATGGGTTCAATTGGGCATGTGACCAAGACCCAATCTATTTATTTTGTAGATGGAAAGGTGAAGCAAAAATATGTTGAGGAAACTATATTGATAGGTAAGAATGAAATTGAATCCATTGATGGTCCAGAAGCATTTAATGAGTTACTTCGGGAAAAGAGGTAACTTAAATCTATTTGGAGTTGAGAACGCTGGCATGTTTAATTAAAGATTCGGGGAAGGGAGATAGCTTAAATTCGAATTCTTTTCGTGCGCGGTCGTTAGAAATGTCAAATTGAAATGTTGGGGTTTTGGTCGGGTCAGGTGTTAAGGTTCCATGTAGCACAGAATTTATCTCCCTAGCTATTTCAGCTATAGAAAAAAGATGCCCCCCAGTATTGTAAACATTTGAAGCTAGAGTTTTGGCCAGAGTTACTTTTGTGAATAGATCCACAACATCATCCACATATATGAGGCCAAATGTGGAATCAGGATGTAGGGGGACATTAGTAGTCCTTCCACTGATAGCATCCTCAACGAAATTGCAAGCCCAAGGTACTCCAGTAGTCCTCCCTGGCCCAAAAATAAAACTAGGTCTGATAGCACATATATCTAATGCTTCACGAGAAGCATACAGTAGGGCCTGGTATTCATTGAAATGTTTAAGTGCATTATAATAAGACCCATCAAAAGAGGAATATGGAGAATAAGGTCTAGGTGAATCTTCAGTTACGATGAGTCCTGGTGTATAATCAATTGAACTATACACCCCGAGAGTACTTGCCCACACGACTCTGGATACATTTGCATCTGCGGATGCGCGGAAAACGTTGTCCATACCAAGTATATTAACACGTAAAGTTCGATTTAAATCTTGAAGACACGCGTTTCTACCTACGAGATATGCGAGATTTATTACTGTGTCAGGTTTGAACTTTTGGATAGTTTCAGAAATGTCAGCGAATTTTGATACGTCTCCTTGTATCACGGTTGATCTGGGTAAATCGGGTGTGAGTTCTAGGTTGAGATCCATACAAACTACAGATTCACCTTCGTGGGTCAAGCTGTGTGCGAGGTTTCGTCCCACGAGTCCAGAAGAACCAATGATCAAAGTGGTCATGAGGGATGTAAGATCTGATTGATATTAAAAAGAGAGGGGAGATGTTATTAAAAGGTAATATCTATGCGTGTAGCACGAAAAAATGAGATAAATAATGTAATATGAAAAGTAGTGCTATGATCCGTAGGATCGTCTTTTCTTTGGTTATTTCTGAGAAAAAAGTGTTAATTATTTTGAGAACGGAAGGTGTTAAATTTGCTTTTATTTTGGTCAATAATTCAG
>CAWVSQ010000145.1:0-2209 GCA_963933005.1 uncultured euryarchaeote | reverse complement strand
TTATGCCCCCCCCACTGTTCATATTCGAAACCCGGATACCCTGGAAATGATGGGAGCTCTTTCCCCATCGGCACTGTAAGATCTATCATATTAATTTAAAGACGACCTATCTGCAAAACATTTCTGTTTTTCTACGCTATGGTGGTTATAATTATTGCTGCACAAATCATTACTATAACTCCTAGTACCAATCTCCATGAAATGCGCTCTATATCTTGTATCCAAATATATGAAAAAATAACCACGAATAGTGGGCTAGTTTGGAGAAACGGGACTACAAACACCACTGGGGCGTTCTCTATTGCAGCATAGTAGAATACCATCATGGAGGTATTCGCCAATCCTGCCAAGATATACCATTTGGCAGTTTCTCTATTTGCTAAGAATTCTTTTACATCCGGTAACTCTTCCTTCCAAACGAAATAAAGCAAAAATCCAATTGCGGCAATTAATATCTTTATACTCACCCCAACTTGAGATGGGGTCCCTTCTAACACTCCAATTCTAGCAAATATGGGCTCAAAACCAAAGCACACTGCGGCAGACACCGGATATATAATGTCTCTTCTGTTCCCTATCACGCTCTCATCACCCTTCTTCAACATCATCTCCGACGAAATGATCCACACTCCCATCACGACGGCTAATATTGCAAGTATGTGGGTTGTAGTAGGATCTTCTCCTAATATTAATATGGCCGTAATCGTAGCAAATATGGGCATAGTCGCCTTGATGGCATCTGCTCGACTAGCCCCCACTCGGCTAATTCCTTCGAAATAAAGTACTCTCCCAGTCAAAGTCCCCGTCACTCCTGCCCCTACGAATGCCAAAAACGATCTCAATGTTATGCCATATTCTGGATAGTATATCACTGCCACTGCTGGAATTATGATAATCAAATTCAAAACGAGACTAACAATAACTGCTGTAAACGCATCCCCTCCCTTTTTTGTAGCCATTCTCACAAAAATCGCCATTCCCGCGATTGATATGCCTGCCAACAAAGCAAAAACTATCCCTACGGCGTTACTCATTATTATTCAACTCCCTCTCCCGGAACGTCACTATTCCGAAACAACTTTCTCTTCTTTTTTCTCACCCATCCTGCCCATTTAGCTATTTTTTCATTCCCACTTGCAAGACTTCAACTTCAACGTGTATTCCTTTTGGAAATTCCACGTCTGTAATCCTCCGTATCGATTCATCATACCCTGATATCTCTATCCATCGCTCATACACGTTATATTCCCAAGGTGGGAATTTTCTTTCTATGTCATCCATTCTTCTATATTGGGGTGCTCGATAAGTTTGAGGTGGAGGTGTATGTGGTCCCCTTACCCTTATCCCTTTTTTCTCTGCAGATCGCTTGAGGTTCTCCACTGTTTTATCCAAAGAATTTCTATCTCCACTTCTTAGTGTGAGTCTAGTTACAAACGTCATATTCTTACCATATCAAGGATCTCCTACGCAGTAAATTTACCTCATTCATCCCGATATTCTGAAATAACCTCGAATTTTACTATACGTCATGATAGAAGCGGTTAGCGCTGGGGCTATAATTTATCGAGATAAACCCGGCAAACGAGAATATCTACTATTAAAGAGTAGGGCTGGCGACTGGGAATTCCCAAAAGGCGGCGTGGAAGGGAATGAAGAACTTCAACAAACTGCAATACGAGAAGTCAAAGAAGAGTCTGGACTTTCTAATTTTAAACTTTTAGATGGCTTCCGCGAAGAGTATCATTACTTTTTCCAAGCAAGTGGCTCCACTATCCACAAAACCGTCCATCTATTCGTTGCAAAATCATTCGATTCTAAAGCAGGTATCTCTGACGAACATTCGGATCTCCAATGGCGAGATTATGCCCAAGCGATCAATACAATTAATCATGATGGCCCACGCGGAATTCTTGAGCATGCAAATCAATTTTTAATAGATTCTGGATATTAATTTTCCCACTCCCGCTCGATTTTTTTAAGTACTCAGATGAACTCAGATAATCCCTAGTATATCTCATCACCATGGTAGAACAAGATAAATACGCCGCTATGTTTCAGAAACTCACCGGACAAACCGGAACTACCGAAACACAAGAAGAAATTGACATAATCGATACGAGCAATGTCACTGAACGGGGTCTGCCTACTACTAATTCTACATGCTCTAAGTGTGGCAATGATACTGCATACTGGTATTTGCAACAAATAC
>CAWVSQ010000144.1:0-2268 GCA_963933005.1 uncultured euryarchaeote | reverse complement strand
TGAACCATATCCTGTTGCGGCCAATAGGTGGAGGGATGACGTATTGCTGACTCAGGCTTCGATATATGATTTCCAGCCTCTTGTTACCTCAGGAGAAGTCCCACCCCCGGCAAATCCATTGACAATAAGTCAGCCATGCATAAGAATGCAAGATATAGATAATGTTGGTCGGACGGGTCGGCATACAATAGCATTTGAGATGCTAGCCCACCACGCGTTTAATGTACGAGAGGATGGCCCAAGTGAATTGGCATATAGCGGAAAAATTTATTGGAAAGATGAAACAATTAGATATTGTGATGAATTTTTAAAGGAGATGGGTGCGGATCTGGAGGAAGTGATATACATAGAAGATCCATGGGTGGGTGGCGGAAATGCTGGTCCGGCATTTGAAGTAGTATATAGAGGTCTAGAATTGGCTACATTAGTGTTTATGTCGCTCAAAATTGATCCAGAGGGGGAATATGAATTAAAAGATGGACAGCGGTATTCGCCCATGCAAACATATATCGTAGACACGGGTTATGGTCTGGAGAGGTGGACGTGGGTTTCTCAGGGCACACCTACAATTTATGAGGCCATATATCCAGAGATGATAGAATTGCTCGTTGAGGATGTAGGGATAGAACATACTGAAGAGGACAGAAAATTATTGCACAGAGCTGCCAGATTGGCTGGAGAATTGGACATAGATAAATCGAAAACATTTGAGATTGCGAGGGGGAAAATTGCAGAAAATTTGTCTGTTACTAAGGAGGAATTAGAAAAATTGATGGCCCCCATGGAAGCCATATATGCCATTTCGGATCATTGCAGGGCATTAGCATTTATGTTAGGTGATGGGATAGTTCCGTCAAATGTGGGGACAGGGTATCTTGCGAGGATGGTCATAAGAAGGGCAGAGAGATTATGTAATTCGATCGGGACAGGAATAAGATTGGAAGAATTGATAGATATACAAGCAAAAAAAATTGGATACAATAATCGTGAGGTTATTAAAGATATTGTGTGTGTAGAAATTGAAAGGTATGGAGAAACTCTTGAGAGGGGATCTAGAAAAGTAGATCAGATAGGGAAAGATTATTCTGATTCGGGTAATCCAATACCAACTGAGAAATTGATTGAGCTTTATGACTCTCACGGTATTCAGCCCGCAATGGTGAAGGAGATAGCAGAGGGTGTTGGGGCATTGGTAGATATTCCTGATGATTTTTACTCTCTTGTTGCTGCAAGCCATGAAAAAAGACAAAGTAAAAAACAAACAAAAATAGAAAATCTATCGAAAGTGAAAGAGAATGTTTCCAAAACTAAAAGACTATATTACGAAGAATCGGCCCAGACTAAATTTGATGCGAAAGTATTAGAAATCATAGACAATAAGGATGGGTCATTTGAGTTAATTTTAGATCAGACCTTGTTTTATCCAGAGGGAGGTGGACAACCTCCGGATATTGGGATCATATCAAGTGAAAATGTAAATGCGAAAGTAGCAGATGTGCAGACAGAGGGCGGAATTATTTTTCACAAGGTTGATAAGAATATAAAAATTGGAAGTGCCGTTAAAGGAGAAATTGAGAGTAGTAGAAGACGGAGGTTAATGCGGCACCACACTGCAACGCACATTCTAGTTCACTCGGCTAGACAGCTACTGGGCGAACATATACGCCAGGCAGGAGCTCAGAAGGGAGTAGATAATTCTAGGGTGGATATTCAACATTATCGGAAGTTAAGTAGAGAAGATATCAGGAATATCGAAGCTATTGCGAATGAAATTATTTTAGAGAATACAGAGATAGAACAAGAATGGCTAGACAGGCATGAAGCTGAAAAACAATATGGGTTTGACTTATACCAAGGCGGGATACCAAAGGGAGTAGATATCAGGTTGATCCATGTTGCGGGGGATGTGCAAGCTTGCGCGGGCACTCACGTGAATAGAACAGGGGATATAGGAATTATTAAGATTGTAAATACAGAAAGAATTCAAGATGGGGTCGAGAGAATAATTTTTGCAGCCGGAGATGCCGCTTTGATGGAAGTGCAGAGGACAGAAGACATACTAGCAGAAAGCGCAAATATGTTGAATATATCTCCTGCAGAAGTGCCCAAAACCACGCAAAGGTTTTTTGAAGAGTGGAAAGAGAGGGGAAAACATATAGATAATTTGAGGCGAGAGGTTGCTAAAAATCGTGGGGATGAAGGATCGAAAGAAATTGAGATAGATGATTTGCCGGTCTCATGTAAAACAGATTCATTGACAACATCCGC
>CAWVSQ010000143.1:0-2297 GCA_963933005.1 uncultured euryarchaeote | reverse complement strand
CAGAAATGAAATGGGACACTTGCGGTCTTAAATGCAAGACCTCCAATTACCATCAGAATACCAATTCCAAGAAGTCCAGAAATTGAAGAGGAGTGGAGTATTGATTGAGAAATTGCGCTCAAACCCAAACTACCAGTTGCTCCATAAATGAGACTAGATCCATAAACAAATATAGCAGATGAGAGGGCCCCAATTAAGAAGTATTTGAGTCCAGATTCGGTGCTACCTTCATCGTTCTTTAAATAAGTGACCAAGGCATAAGAAGGCAGAGATGCCAACTCCATAGCAATGAAAGCGATGACTAAAGAATTGGCCGAAGCCATGAGGCTCATTCCCGTGGCGGCAAGTAAGAGGAGGGAATAATATTCTGTTTGATTTCCTAGTTTGTTTATGTAGTCATAACTGGCGATAGAAACTAGTAAAGTTACTGAGGAAATGAGAACAACAAAAAATAGACTTGAACCGTCAACGACTATCTGTCCCCCGAATAGAGAGCCTAGTTGTAGTTTAGAATAAAACAGAAGTATAGCGGTTGAAATTGAACCAAGAGATCCTATCGCTGCAATCCCAGTTAGAATTACTAATTTCGTGGATTTGGGAAAAATAGTATTATATACAAGTATCAGTAGGGCGGATGAAAGAAGGCATAGTTGAGGAAGGAGTAAGATTAACTCAGACATTGGATTGACCTCCAAATAAGGAAACTAATGGCTCAACTGCGTCTTGAATCATTTCAAATATAATATTGGGTGCAATTCCAAGGGCAATAATAATTAGTAAAATAATCACTAAAGGAATTATATCGTGTATTCGAGGTAGGATTAAATCGGGATTTCCTTTGACTTCGAAGGAACCAAAAAATACACGTTGTATAGTTAATAAGAGGTATCCTGCCACGATGACTATGCCAAACATAGATATTGCAGTGAAAAGTTTTGCGTAGGGGAAGCTAGCTCCAAATGCACCTAAGAAAATGAAAAGTTCTGCTGCGAAACCAGACATGAGAGGTAGACCCATATAACCAAAAGCGCCTGCTATGAAAATCACAGATGTGATTGGCATTTTGTCGGCCAAACCCGAGAGGTCTTCGATGGATCTGGTGTGGGTTGCATTGTATATCAAACCTACAGACATGAATAAGAGTCCAGATAGTAATCCGTGACTTATCATTTGGAAAGTTGCACCGCCCAAACCATATACGGTGTATGCGGTCAAACCTAGAAGAACATAACCCATAGAAGAGATTGAAGAATATGCGACAATGCGTTTTAGATCTGTTTGTGCTAAGGCCAAAAATGCCCCATAGATCACACTAATAACTGCAACTAGAGCTATTATACTGGCCCATTTTTGGGCCACATCTACGAGGAGTGTGAAATTGAATCTAAGAAGTGCATAAGTTCCCATTTTAAGCAGAACTCCTGCTAATATAACGGATGCAGGGGTGGGGGCCTCTACGTGTGCATCTGGAAGCCAAGTGTGGAAAGGTACGATGGGAACCTTGACTCCAAAGCCTATGAACATTGCTAGGAATACCATAGACTTCAAAGCATGAGAATCTAAAAGGCCCAGTCCACCTAATTTGTCTGCTTGTAATGCTGCTGAAATCTCAATTAAATCGAATGATTGGATAGAATCCCCCAATCCAAAAATCAGAGCTACGAATCCAATGAACATGATCAAACTAGCAACGTTTGTGTAAATGAAAAATTTGATTGCGGCGTATTTTCTTCTAGTGCCGCCCCAGATGGCTATTAAGAAATACATTGGAATCAAAACTGCTTCCCAGAAAATGAACCAAACAAAGAAATCAAATGCAACGAAAACTCCGAAAAGGGCTGCTTCTATGAGTAAGATGAGCCCATAAAATTGAGATTTTCTATGAGTTATGGGAGTCCATGCAGAAAGAATTGCAAGTGGTGTTAGGATAGAAGTGAGGAGAAGAAGTGGCATACTTATTCCATCGACACCAACATGCCAATTCAATGAATAGGACCCAAGTGACAGCCAAGGAATATATGTTTCAAATGCAATAGTACTTCCACTGAGTAGCGCATTTCCACTTCCATCAAAATTGAGCCACATTATCAAAGTCCCAAGTAGAGGGATCAGACTCAGATAAAACGAAAGTTTAGGGGAGTTTTCGTTAGATGAGAATAATATAAATAACCCACCAATAAAAGCGGATAAAATTGTCAGTTCGATTAGCATATTAGAACCACCCACCCCATAATGCGAATATAAATAGAATTAATAACAATCCCAACGAGAGGAAGAAAGCATAGTTAGTGACTACA
>CAWVSQ010000142.1:0-2347 GCA_963933005.1 uncultured euryarchaeote | reverse complement strand
AAACTGTCTAAGAAGACTAAGCCCCACTGCGCCGCTTTTTTCTGGATGGAATTGCAATCCTGTTACGTTATCTCGGCGCACTGCAGCAGTTATCTCAATTCCTTCATAATCACATGCTGCTAACAGATCTTCCTTATGTTCAACCATCGCCATGAAAGAGTGAACAAAATAACAGCTCTCGCCCTTACGAATCTTATCAAATATCGTACCCTCCCAGGATGAGTCCTGACTCGGCCTTACAACATTCCACCCGATATGCGGTATTTTCCTTACAGTCTGTCCATCTTCTGTTTCTGGTATACGTATGATTTTTCCGGGCAAAAGGCCGAGTCCTTTGTGTAACCCATGTTCTTCACTGTTATCGAAAAGGAGTTGCATCGCAATGCAAATTCCTAACAACGGTCGACCAGTCTGCACATATGTAGTTATTATTTGATCAAGGTCTCTCGATTTCAATTCCCTCATACCATCCCCAAATGCCCCAACCCCGGGGAAAATTACTTTATCAGCCCCTAATATGTCCTCTGCGCGATCTGTTACAGTCGCTTGGTATCCAACTTTTTCTACTCCACGAAGTACACTGCGAATATTTCCCATTCCATAGTCGATTATCACTATTTTCATAAGATGTTTCCGACTTTTAAAAATTAGTCTTTCGCACCGTAATATTCCGGTCAAAACAATACTGACGAATATCAGGCACCGTTAGCTGTCCATAATGCAGAACATGAGCCATAGCTATACCATCTGCGTTCGCCTCTCGCGATACCCCATCTACATCCTCTAGTTTACCCATCCCTCCGCTTGCAATTACTGGAACATTGACTGAGTCTGTCACTGCTTTTATCAGTTGTAGATCGAAACCTTTAGCTGTACCTTCACGATCAACCGAAGTAAGAAAAATTTCGCCTGCTCCCCGACTTTCTCCTTCCTTCGCCCATTTAACCGCATCTAAATTACTATGCTCCCTTCCATTGTCAAAATAGGCTTCCCAATGGTCGCCATCTTGCTTTGCCTCTACCGATAACACCATGCACTGACTCCCAAATCTCTTAGCAACTTCTGATATTATTTTGGGATTCTTGATTGCTTCGGTATTGATTGATACTTTATCTGCTCCACTATTCAATATCTTAGTAACATCATCAATAGTTCTGATTCCCCCACCAACAGTGATAGGTACAAAGATATCTTTTGTTGTTTCTTCAATGATATCTACTAGACTATTTCTTTCATATAGACTTGCCACTATGTCTTGGTAGTAAATTTCATCTATACCATGTTCGTAATATGTTTTTGCAAAAGAGTTTGGATCTCCAATTTTTCGGAGACCTTCCAATTGAATACCCTTGACCAAATTTGGGGCTTTAATGTCAAGCCGTGCAATTAAACGAAAATTACGCATTTATTATCAGGAAATGATCTATCCAAGTTGTGATCGTAACTTCCAGTTACCTTGCTCTGATTTCCACAAATGCGGCGAACGAAATTCGTCTGCTAGAGAAAAAAAATAGTCACGATCTACGATTGGCTGATCAAACCATGCAGCCGCTTCTGGATACTCGTCTTTTGTAATTGAAAGATATTCGAACAGTTCGGATTCGAATCGTAATGGATATTCGCCGTCATACTTCTCTACAAGAGAAATGCCTTCATCTCTAGTAATTTCAGCGTTTCTTATCTCCTGAGCTGCATCATACGAAGCTCTGCCCAACCCAAACTTGATATATGTAGTGTAATAATGAAGATCGTCCATTTTGTCATCAATGCTATTATATTTACTATACGTGCCCGGGGTGCGCTCTGGGGATGCCTGGAAGTCTCCATGATCCACTGCATAGTAGTAAGCTCCTTGCGGATGCCAAAACAAATAGTATCCTAGGTAATGAACTTGAATAGTTTTTTCTTCTATAGTCTGCCGTGGTATAGGTAAATAAAGGGAAAGATCTGAGTTACTTATACCAATTTCCTGACGCCATTGATCCACAGGAATACCACCCAAATAAATTGTTGACTCAGGATTCGACGAAAAATACACACTCTCTCTTTTTGCTGAGTTAACATCTTCGATCGGATTACCATACTCAGCTTCATTCTCTCCATAGAAAACTAGCGGTATATCTAGCAGCGCTGCGATGCGTGGTGCAATCGATTTCTGCCCAAACATAAAGGGTTGAAATGGGTGAAATAGATTTTCCACTGCCATTCTGGTTATTAGGCGATGAATCTTTGCATTAGGTGTAATTCGATAATTGTCTGAACAAGCCAATACCCATCGTTCAAAATTATCCCATCCCCAATCAGTATATATATGCGGCGCCCAAGTCACAGTCAAAGGATTCATCCC
>CAWVSQ010000141.1:0-2431 GCA_963933005.1 uncultured euryarchaeote | reverse complement strand
ATGGCCCATGACATGGGCACACCGAGTATAATTAAATATTTTGAAGAGATGGGAGTGAAAGAGGTATGGGATCCGTCAAAAATAGTGTGCGTAATGGACCATATAGCCCCCTCACATCACGTTACGGATGCAGATAGTAAGGTTTCTATCAGGAAATTCATAAAGGATGTTGGAATTGAAAATTTTTACGATGTGGGTTCTGGAATTTCTCATAATGTACTACCAGAATACGGACATATTCGCCCTGGGGAATTGGTAGTTGGCACAGACTCGCACACAACTAGCCATGGGACTTTTGGTGCAGCTGGGACTGGTTTGGGTTATACAGACATGGCATATGTTCTTGCTACCGGTGAGACCTGGTTGAGAGTTCCAGAAACGATCAAATTTGAATTTAAGGGGGAGTTTTCGAGGGGCGTGGGAGCAAAAGATTTGATCCTCCAAATTGCAGGAGAATATGGAACTGATTTTGGACAGTATAAATCAATAGAATACACAGGAGTGCCTATCGATTTGATGGGACTAGATGATAGATTCATGTTTCCCAACATGTCTATTGAACTAGGGGCTAAATTTGGGTTTACTCCAACGGATTCCAAAGTCACAGAATATATTGACAAGCGGACTGACATCCCATACAAACCAGAGTGTGCTGATGAAAATGCAGAGTATATAGAAGTGCATAAAATGGATGTGAGCAAAATAGATCCAAAGATTTCCACCCCACATAAAGTCGGAAATGTAGTGGGGGTGGGCGAGGTTGAAAATATTGAATTGGATCAAGTTTTCATTGGTTCGTGTACTAATGGGAAATTCGAGGATCTCAAAATAGCAGCAGAGATTCTGAATGGAAACAAAGTTGCCAAAAATACTAGGTTGATTATTACTCCAGCTTCAAGGGCAGTGTACTCTAGAGCTCTGAAAGAGGGAATCATAGAAGTTCTTATAGATGCGGGGGCTGTTGTGACAAATTCCACGTGCGGGGCTTGTGTGGGTAGAGGAATGGGAATTATTGGAGAGGGGGAAGTGTGTCTTGCCGCCATGAATCGAAATTTCCGTGGTAGAATGGGAAGTTATGAATCGGAGATCTATTTATCAAGTGTTGCTACAGCAGCTACATCTGCGATTACAGGTTTGATTACAGATCCAAGGAAAGAATTATGAGAGGAATCGCATACATATTTGGAGAAGACATAAGTACAGATGTAATACTCCCTACAGATTATACCCATGGGTCAACTATAGACTATAAGCATATTTTTGATCCAGTGAGGCCGGGGTTTGCGGATGAAATCGAGAAGGGGGACATTGTCGTGGCTGGGAAAAATTTTGGGTCAGGAAGTAGCAGAGAAAGTGCACCTATAGCCATACAATTGGCTGGAATATCAGTAGTTATTGCAGAATCATTTTCAAGAATATTTTATCGGAATGCGATTGCAATTGGACTTCCTGTCATTACAGCTGCCAAAATAACAGATTTTGTTTCAGAAGGAAATGAAATAGAGGTTAACCTGGGCACTGGTATTATTGTAAACCATACCACGGGTACAAAAATAGAAGGGGAATCGATGCCTCGAGAAATCCAATCTATTTTTGAAGCAGGAGGGTTGATTAAACACTACAAAGTAAACAAAGGGAAAATTGAGATACAAAAATGAAATATAACTACCCAGAACCAAGAGCCCCATCGTATGAAGAACCAACAAGCGTTGAAGATTGCATTCAAAAGGCAAAGGTAATTGCTAGAAAAAGAGGGGGTAGAACTGCCATGGGGACTGTGGAAGAGGGGGATTGCATATTAGTGCTTTCGTTGCCAGATCAGGATGAATATGTTGAACGTGCAGTTATGCAAGCTTGTGAAGTTGAAGGTGCGGATGTGGTTCGATTCTTATATCCAGAGGAATTAACGGGAGAGACCCATCAAAAAAGTACGGTTGAGGAGGGGTGGAGAGAAGCTGAAATGTTTGAAAATGGTATTGCCTCAGGATCTCCAGAAACTGCAGATCTGGCAAGCGGTTTGAATATTGCAGGCCCATTAAGAGAATTTTTGGATGAGCATCCGAACTATAATAAAATATATTGGGACATAGGAGCACGGTCACAAAAGGCTAGTGTTTTACAAAAACATAGTCACAAGTTTAGGAATAATTGGCAATTTAATAATTGGGAAGAGTTTCAATCTAGAACATGGGACCTTCCAGATGAATTGCTCATAGAAATTGAGAGGAAAATAATAGATGTTTTGGGAGATGTAGAAGAAGTGAGTATGACAGACCCACAGGGGACCGATTTGAGATTTAAGCTCACGCCAGATGAGGCAGCTAGATGGGAAATGACGGCATGGCAATCGGGGCACCTATACATGGATCCGTTGCAAGCGACTTGTGTGGGAGAATGTAGAGGGGGGTGCAGGGATGAGCAGAATCAACCC
>CAWVSQ010000140.1:0-2433 GCA_963933005.1 uncultured euryarchaeote | reverse complement strand
AAAGTTAAATTCGGTATTTGAATCTGGATTTTCAGAATTCATGTGTATATTGACATTTCGGGGACTGGGCGTGTTAAGCGTTTAGATATACCAAAGAAAATAAGAACGGGGGAAGCATATGAGATTGCATGGAATGGGGAATTAGGGGGATAGAAGTAATTAAAACCCGCCATCAATTGATCATAGGAATTGGATTTTTGTCGACATCCATAGGCATCATAATGGCAGGTTTTGTGGGGTATGATTGGTTTGTAAATCACATAGGGCATGAAGTTCTAGCTATAGTTTCTGCATTTGGAATTTTATTAGGAGTTCAAATGTTAATTCTCTCATCTTTGTCAAGTATGCTGATTTCTTTGCATCAAGAACAAATACATTATATGGAGAATCGATCGAAAAAGGGAAAATAATCCAAATAATAATTAATTCACTCTTGAGATTCGAAAGTGAAAGATGTAGAACGTTCCAAAGAGTCCAGAGTGGGATCGATGATGGGTGCTGAATCGAATAGTGGAGAAATCCCATGGGGCCATTTTATTCCAGTGCCTGTAGCAATGCAGATGACAGTATCACCTTTATCAAATTCGCCTTCTTTATGAGCTTGTTTTATCCCAGCTGCAGTTAGAGCAGTTGCAGGTTCAACGAATATACCATCCCTCCCCATTTCTTTTAGTGAAATTTTAAGTTCATCGTATGGAATTGCATACGCACAACCTTTTGATTCCCTAACAGCATCAATGGCATAAGTGCCGGTCATAGTGCCAGAAGTGGAAATTGTGATTGGCATGGGACCTCTATCGGGGGTCGCTTCTCTTGAATTTGAAGAGATAGCGCGTACTAGAGGTTGTCTTTCTTCAGATTGTACGCCGATCATTCGGGGTAATTTTGAAATTATATCGAGTTGGTGTAATACTTTAAAGCCATTCCAAATGCCAGATAGACCATCCCCAATTCCTGCTGGAAAAACTATAGCGTCAGGCACTTCTTCTAACTGTTCGATTAATTCAAATGCAATGGTTTTGTAGCCCTCTGAGGAATAATGGAATCCATTGGTAACAGGATACCATCCTTGATCTACAAGCAAATTAAGTAACGAACTTCTTGATTCAAAGTCTAAAATTGCAAGTTGCGCTCCGTAAGAAAGAATCTGATTTCTAAGAGGCAATTCGCATTCATGAGGAGACAAGATGAGAATGTCAGGTATGCCAGCGCGTGAAGCGTATGCAGCGGCACTAGCTCCCGCGTTTCCTGTGCTTGAATTGACTATTTTAGTATACCCAAATTCAGCTACATTTGAAATCATCAAAGAATATAGACGGTCCTTAAAAGACCAAGTTGGGTTCACAGTTTCATTTTTGTAAAAGATATTTAAATTAAGATTTGAACTCAAATAATTGGCCCGTAGTATAGGAGTTCCCCCCTCCCCAAGGGTTATAGGTTTTTTAGAAACTAAAGGCAGTAGTTCTTGATACCTCCACATACTATTTAGTGGCGTTTCAGTTCCAAAAGGAAGTAAATCAAAATTTAATTCGTCATAGTCAAATATGACTTGAAGAGATCCAAAATTCCCGGACTCAAAGCATGCGGGGCACCCATGAGGATACCCCCCAGGTGGATATATAGAATTACAAGATGAACATTCGAGCTCGTGACGCATATATGGGTTATCAAGTGGGGATTGACTTTAGCATATCCCTAACGTGCAGATCGTTTTGGTAAAAAGAATCGTATTAATTCTATTTTCTTCCACGAATATATTCGTCGAGGTCCATATTTTCCCAAATTTCTTTTGGAGGTTCACAATGAGGTGGGTAATCAACATCGAGTGGTTTGGTTGCGTCTATGAATACACGGGTGTCAACACCCCCACCAGTGTATGGCCAGCCCCTCCCATCGGTTCCAATAGGATCTAGACATTCGATGTAAGCATCTTTGATAAAGTTGATATCCCGGTCTGGGCGGCACTTCATTGCCATTGCCCACCAGATATCATGCATATCATAGGGATTTTGTTCCTCGTCGACTACCACGACATATTTCATGAAATATTTTCCAGACGAAGCAGCGATTGCTGCTTGTTTTCCAACACCAGGGTATTCATTTCGTACCTGAACAATGGCCACAAATTTACTACATTCAGGTGGTAAGTGGACATCCATGACCTGAGAAACAGCATCTTTTGCTTTTCGGTAAACGTCAGTTTCCATTGGCAATGCACCATGCATGAGATGGTCTATGTAGGGGTTGTAAACATCATAGTAGATAGGATCTTTTCTGTGAGTGATCGCAGTTACCTCAGCAACAGGAGATTCACGTTCTTTTCCGAGTAAGTATGTGAATTCACAAAATGGACCTTCTTTTTCTCGGACATGGGGTTGGATTACCCCTTCGACTATAACCGCTGCGTGGTACAGGGTGAACCGCACCTCGGAC
>CAWVSQ010000139.1:0-2436 GCA_963933005.1 uncultured euryarchaeote | reverse complement strand
CAATATGGAGGTTTTAATATAAAAGCCTATGGCCAAGGAAATTCTTTCTTGGTTAATTATTATGGCCCTCCCTCAGGATATAAGATAAGAGACCATTGGAAAATTTTCCCTCCAAAGTTGGATTCGAATTGGTTTTATTCCTTGCCGGAGCGGTACTTATTCTTTTAACCGAATTTATATTCATCCAGGAACAAGCCGGTCCCGGAAGGATGAACACTGTATTTAAAATCTATATGCAAGTTTGGATATTTCTCTCTATCGGGGCATCAATAGCACTCATTCGTTTATTTAATGGCCCATTTCTAAAAAGCAGTCTCCTTTCAAAAAAGAGCTATAATTTAATTATAACTATATTTTTATCTTTACTTGTTATCTCAACTACCTTTTATGCTGGATTTTCTATGGTGGAGCATTTCTCCGACGAACCTAAATTCACCCTCGACGCCACGTTGGATGCTACTATAAATCATCCCTATGAGTGGGAGGCAATTACATTTATAGGACGTCAAACCGGATCTCCAACTATAGTCACTGCACCCGGATGCTGGTGCAACCCCTTGGAAACAACCCGTCCCTACCGGTGGGTCAATGCACCATCTAGTTTTACAGGGGTCCCCACAATTGCGGGATGGTCCCATGAGGTGGGGTATCGAGGAGAAGAACCTTATCTTCAGAGAGTTTCCCATGTAACCCAAATATACACTGGATCGTCAGAACTCCGAAATGAATTATTGCGCTCCTATGATGTCAAATACGTCTATGTTGGGAAAAACGAACGAGGTCTATATGGGGTATCCAGTTTTGACGATCCTTACTTACAAATTGCGTTTGAGAATGAAGAAGTTATTATCTACGAATATATTTCTTAATTTCTAACATTTACGCATTCATTTCTTTGGCAGCACTTTTAACAGCCATTATGATACTATCATACCCTGTACATCTGCATATATTTTCAGAAAGAAATTCCCTTATATCCTCGTCGGAAGGGTCTGGATTTTGATCAATTAGTGCCTTTGAAGATATTAACATCCCCGGAGTGCAATAGCCACATTGAAATCCTTCATACTCTCGGAAAGAGGTCTGCAATGGATGGAATTCACTAAGCTGGTATGTGTCTGCCAACCCCTCTATAGTCAACACGTCCTTTCCGTCTATATTGACGGCCAATTCCAAACAAGAAGCAACGACTTTGTTATCTATTAATACAGTACAGCACCCACAAACGCCCACTCCGCAACCTTCTGTAGTTCCTGTGAGGCGCAATTCCTGTCTTAGTAATTCCACTAAAGTTAGGTTCGCTGGAATGGCCATTGACATCTCTTCCCCGTTAATTTTGAACTCTATCTCGTGAATTGTGGCTTCTATATAATTGTTCATTCTAATGCCTCCTCTATCCCCTTCAACACTTTGTCTGGCGTAATTGGTAAATCCCTCACTCTGGCACCACACGCATCTCGGATTGCATTACCTATTGCGGGTGGAACTGTAACTGTATTTGATTCCCCCACTCCTTTTGCCCCATGGGGGCCATTTGGATCTCCCGATTCTACTATAATTATTTTTGATTCTTTGGGCACGTCTCCTATTGCAGGAACTTTGTAGTCCAACAACGATTTGTTAACTTGTTGCCCGGATTCAAATACCATCTCTTCACTCATCGCGTGACCCAAAGCCTGAACCGCAGCACCCAGGATTTGACCCTCACATCTTACTGGATCAATGGCCTTTCCACAATCCGCAGAGTTGACCCACTTGTCAATCGAATACTTTCCAGTTCTCGTATCTACGGACACTTCTGCATATGTCGCCCCAGTCATCCAAAAAGCAGATTCATACCTATTTTCTCCCCCTGCTTTAGTGGAAAAATATCCTTTCCCTATCAGCGTCCCTCCTCCCCCTACAAAATGGGACGCAACCATTTCGCCTATTGAATAATCTCCAACTGGAGTTTTAACAAGGCCATCTTCTACAATTACATCTGATTTTTCTATCTCAAAATCTTCAGATGCAAATTCAATCAACTGTTCTTTCAGCTCATCTACTGCCCTTAGGATTGCATTTCCTAGGTGAAATGTTGACCTACTACTAGTTGTAGATGTATTGAATGGGGCACTATTCGTATTCGGCGTATTCACATTTATATATTCTATCCCTATTCCTAAACCATCTGCAGTTATCTGGGCCAAAGTTGTAATTATTCCCTGTCCTATTTCAGTCCCCCCTGTAATTACATTTACACTTCCATCAGCGTCCAAAAGAACAATAGCTTCAGAAGTAGAGGGGGTTATTGTAGTTTTTAAGGTAACTGCCATTCCCCTTCCTTTTTTAATATGTTTTTTAGAAGGCTGCTCTAGTTTCATTCCAAACCAATCTACCTCATCGACAACCACTTGAAGGCATTGGGGAGCGCCATGGGTCCCTATTGTAACACCA
>CAWVSQ010000138.1:0-2451 GCA_963933005.1 uncultured euryarchaeote | reverse complement strand
GTTTATAGCGGATGGAGTACACCAAATAGGGGCTTCGAATGAAACCGTTTGTGCAATAGCAGAAACTCCAGAATCGGTCCTCCCCGCAGCTGAATAATCAACGGGCACGTCGCTGCAAAGGCCCAAGTTGACCAAGGACTTAAATAAAGATGTTTCAATGGTAGGTAGATGAGATTGTCTCTGGAAACCATGGAAATGCCTCCCATCATAAGCTAACCGAAATGCTTGTTTCATGATACTAAATATCTAAGATGTTTTGGATGCAAAATCGTCATAAGTGGGGCTATCATAATCCCCAGGAAAATCGTCTATAGAGACTTGGAGTTCTTCTCCAGTGGACATTTTTTTGATAGTTATTTTGTTTTCCTTTAAGTCGCGTTCTCCAACAATGATTACAGTCTCTGTATTGATTGAATTTGAATAGTTTAGTTGTGATGTGAATTTCTTTCCAGAAACATCGGTTTCCACTATGTTGCCGCGGTTTCGAAGGGCATGGGCTAGTTGGATTGCAGATTCACGAGTGTCGCCTACTTGAATCACATAGTAATCTGTTTTGAGATTTTTATCTGGCCAGGCCCCAGTTCTCATAAGTAATTTTTCTAAAGTGGCATCTCCGAAGGCGAATCCTACAGCAGGAGTTGAAGGCCCCCCTAAATCATTAATTAGATTGTCGTACCGCCCACCACCAAAGATGGATCGATGGACTTCCCCCGAGGCGTCGAAGCATTCAAAAATGGACCCCGTATAGTAATCAAGTCCTCGCGCGGTTTTAAGAGAAATGGAACAATATTTTTCGGCTATTGTTTGGGACACTATATTAAATATTTCTTCTAAATTTTTAATTGCAGATTGCATGAGGTCATCATGTGCAAACTCTGCTATTTCAGATAGATCTGTGAGAGAAAGAATATCAGTCAAATCGTCGATGGAATCGGAGGGGAAATTGGCTTCAGATAACAATGTTGCATATAGCTGGGAATCAATTTTATCTTTTTTGTCTATTGCCCGTATGGCAGCGGTCAAATCGACATCGGGAGAGAAAGACTCCAGTAGACCAGATAAAAGACTTCGATGAGATACTAGAAAAATAAAATCCTCCTCGCCCAATCCTAGATTAGATAGTATGTGTGCGGCACAAACTATAATTTCGGCGTCGGCACTAGGGGAAGATGATCCAAAGATGTCAACATTTGTTTGGTAAAATTCTCTGAACCGGCCTTGTTGAACCTGTTCATATCGCCAGAAGGGTCTTGTTGAAAACCATTTTATAGGTTTTGGGAGAGATTTTCCACGTAAAGCCACCATCCTAGCGACTGTGGGTGTAAGTTCTGGTGTCAATGTTATATCTCGCCCCCCTTGGTCCTGGAAAGAGTACAAATGATCTATAATTTCACTTCCACTTTTATCAACGTACAATTGAGTTCTCTCAAGAGAAGGCGTTCCTATCTCTCTAAACCCATAACTAGATATTGTATTTTCGATCGAATTGAAGACGGTTTTTCGATTAACCATCTCCTCGGGGTAAAATTCTCGAAAGCCTTTGAGACGGTCGTGCATATACGTAGGTATTTCCTGGATGCGCTTGAATTCTTCCGTTTAAAACATACAGCAATAGATGGTATTAACGCCGTTTTATGTCGAAGCTCTTTCTAGAGGAAGGGGAAAGTTTTTGAAGTAGATCCTTCATCTGTGATTCGCTTATTTTATCACCGAGTCTTCCACTTTGGGCCAAAGCAATTATTTGTTGTTCGACTTGAGATGCGAACTCGGGTTTGCCCATCCTAACTGAATTTAATCGCGTCCGGGCTCCATCGGTTAAGAATTGCCGTAAAATGGCTTGTTTTTGCATTTCTGCTTGTTGTAATGCCTGCTCTTGGGCCATATCCTGTGCTGCTGTTTGTTGTTGGCGCGCTTGGAGTTCCGCCATTCTCTGTTGACGAATAGCATCGAGATCGCCGTCGTTGCCGCTCATATAGGGAGAACTTCAGCGCCATGTAGCAAAACGATTGCGGAGGGGAATTTGAAAAAGAGAATAGGAAGCAGAAAGAGACTTCAGATATATCGATTTAAATCGTCTCGATTGAGTTTTTTAAGTACTTCTCCAGCAGTTTTATCTAGAAGGCTTTGGCCTTTCGGACTTACAATTCTACCGATAGAATTAGGAGGTTTTTCGAGTAGATCTGCAGTTTCGAGTTGTTGTAATATTGTTCGGATGATTTTTCCACTCCCACTGACGTGGTGGACAGGTGCTACCCGGTATCGGTTTGATCCTGCTTTTCCGCCGCCATAAATGGTTGATAGTCTTTCGACACCAATAGGACCTTCAATAGCTACAGTTCGGAGGATACTAGCTGCCCTGACAGACCAAAAATTATCTTGCTCAGGGGGAAGTTCTCTATCAGGACCAGATTTGGCAAACTCAGACCACTCGGGGGGTTCTATTTGACTTGA
>CAWVSQ010000137.1:0-2475 GCA_963933005.1 uncultured euryarchaeote | reverse complement strand
TTCATCTTCTTGAAACACAAACACTCTCCCATTTACCAATTCAAAATTCGCACAAATTTCAATTGAATGACCCTCTTTTCGAGCTGTAACCCCTTCGAAAATCTCAACTAATTCTGCTGAAGGTACTAAATATTTTCCCACCCCCGTAGACTCAAGAATCTTGTGGTCCGTTTTTAATTCATCCACATACACAACTTCTCCCACTCCTTCTTGTATGGTCACGACATGGACATCCTTGCCCGGTTGACACCGAATGCATTTTTCCACTTTGTGAGGTTCACTTTCATACTTCGCAGTCCTCCCATCCAAATATCTTATGTTTATCCCATCCACTGATATCTCGGCATTCAGTTTTACCGGATGGACTTCTATTGTTATTCCCATTATCCTGCCAATAATCTCTCTGTATATTTGGCCAATATATCCACTTCAATATTCACCTCATCACCCAATCCACGTTTGCACAACGTGGTTTCTGAGTATGTTGTTGGAATAATTGCTACAGTGAGTTTTTCTTCATTTATATCTGCAATTGTTAAACTAATCCCATCTATCGTGATCGATCCTTTTTTTACCATATATTTACCAAATTTATTTGGTATTCTAAATCCATATTCCCAATCTTCTCCAATCTTATTGATCTCAATTATTTCAGTTGTGGTATCAACGTGACCTTGCACTATATGGCCATCAAATCTACCCTCGCATGGCATTGATCTCTCCAAATTAACAAAAGAACCCTCCCGTAATTCTTTCAGATTGCTACAATTCAATGTTTCAGTTGATAAGAACGCCACAAAACCATCTCCAATATGGGATTCAACTGTCAAACAAACTCCAGAAACACAAACACTAACTCCCTTCTTCAATTCCTCTCCCCATGACACTTTTATTCCTACTCTGAGGCCACCGTCACTTTCTTCTACCATTGAAATTTTACCAACTTTTTCTACTATCCCAGTAAACATATCAAAACAACCTATGGTGGCAAAACCTGAAAATATTCTGTTCTTGTCTTTTTCATCTAATACCCCAGATCTTCAATCGATTTACCCGTATATTCATTATTAAGAAGAACTTCGACGGGTAACGTTGGTGCACTTTTAACCAAATTTTCCATTACTACCAATCCTTCTCTAGCTCGACTCATTCCGACATAGAATACCCTCCGTTCACTATCTGTAAGAACTGGAACAATTTTTGAAACTGGATCGTACTCTATCCCACCTTCTACCTCTGAAGACATATGCTCAACAACTTTTTCTGTCAAATCGGTGGCAACATACACATAATCCGCTTCTCGTCCCTTCGAAGAATGGATAGTCCCAACCCTAACACGATCATGTTCAATGTCTTGGTATTCTCCTTCAAAGTAAGACTTTACGCAGCGTTTCTGATAATTGCTCACTTTTCGAATCATTTCCGATGCAACATCTGGACTCGGCATAAACGGAATTTGTTTTCGTATAAATTCTGCAGGGAATTCAATCTGATCTTTATCTTTTGTATTTTTCCTTTTCAAACCATTTTCTACTGCATCAAATAGTTCATCTCTTTTCCTCGCACCAAACGAAGAATCAACCAGTATATCTGCTAGCAAATGAACTTGTGACCCAGACAAATTCTCACCTTCCTTGTAACATTCAACCGCCTCAACATATTTTGTGAGTTTTTCTGTCCACATATTCCCATCCGTCATCATGGTGAACGGGATCCCAATTTTAACAAATTCTTCCATGAATTCAAACATTTGATATCTGGCACGAAACAGGACCATCAATGTGCCCCTATCCGATTCTACGTCCTTTTTGATCCTTCTTACTAAGTCCAACACAGATGGATCTGGAAGGAACTCTACAGATCCCCCATCAATCCTGGGTTTTAAATTTTTTTCCTGCCTAATCCCAACGTGCCCAATCACCCGGCCAACAACTTCCAGTACATTTGATGGGAGGCGGTACGAATTATCTAGTATCCTATCTGATCCAATTTTTTCGTTAAGCAACAGTTTTGGATCCGCACCCTGCCAGGCATAAACCACTTGATCATCATCCCCTGCTATGATCACGTTATCCATTTGAGATTTCCATTGGGAATATATGCCATATTGTAATTGTGTAATATCCTGAAATTCGTCAACAACCAAATTCGAAACTTGGGGGGATAGTTCACGTTTATGAACCATTTCTAGCATATCTGCAAAACCCACAATCTTGTTCTCTGTTTTGTATTCTCTCCAGTCCTCAATTAGATCTGGAATGCTCAGACGATTATCCCCAGAAGACCAGGTTGGCGTATATTTATTCCCCGATTGCGCCCGAGGATCCATATCAGGAGGGTACCGAACCTTTTCAACATCCCATGTAAATGGAACATCAAACCAATCCTCCACATTTTTGTCTGTACGTTGAATCCATTGACTAGTCTCTAAAACTTTGTTTCCCAAAGCAGTAGATAAAGTTGTTCTCCTCCCCC
>CAWVSQ010000136.1:0-2515 GCA_963933005.1 uncultured euryarchaeote | reverse complement strand
TTCAACGACACAGAACACGCTGCGAATTTATTCGCACTAGCTGAACCTGGGAATATATATACTAGGATTATGAATCCAACTAACGCAGTTCTTGAGGAACGTGTTGCGGCACTCGAAGGTGGTGTCGCAGCTTTAGCTGTTGCTTCCGGTCAAGCAGCAACAACACTTTCTATTCTCAATGTGGCACAAGCCGGGGATAACATAGTTTCTTCTACAGATCTCTATGGTGGTACTTGGAATTTATTCAACAATAGTCTTAGAAGTATAGGCATCGAAGTGAGATTTGCAGATCCCAAAGATCCTGAAAATTTCCGTGAACTCACAGATGAGAAAACAAGAGCATATTTTGCAGAAGCATTACCAAATCCAAAACTGAAACCATTCCCCATAGAGGAAGTCGCCAATATAGGACGTGAATTCAACATACCTTTGATCGTTGATAATACTTCTTCTCCTATCACTTGCAGGCCATTAGATCATGGTGCAGCGATTGTAGTGCATTCCTTGACCAAGTGGATAGGTGGCCATGGAAACTCAATCGGTGGAATCGTAGTAGATGGTGGAAATTTCGACTGGGGAAAAGTCCCTGAAAGACAGCCTCTATTTAACACCCCCTCTGGTAGTTACCACGGAGCTGTTTTTTCTGCATTCGGTGAAGTTGCTTATATCAGTAGAGCTAGGGTAATCGGACTGAGAGATTTCGGAGCTGCATTGTCCCCTTTCAATGCTTATAATTTCATTCAAGGATTGGAAACTCTCTCCCTACGGTTACGCGCCCATTTCTCCAACGCAGAGAAAGTTGCAGACTTCTTGAACAGCCATCCTAAAATCACTACTGTAATTTATCCAACTTTGCACAAAGATAAAGAAGTAACACAAAGAGCTAAAAAATATTTAACAAAGGGCTTCGGATCTCTGATAGGCTTCGAACTAGAAGGTGGAAAAGAAGCGGGTCAAAAATTTATAGATGCACTCGATCTCTTCTACCTCGTTGCCAATATTGGTGATGCAAGAAGTCTTGCTATTCACCCTGCCACTACAACCCACCAACAGTTGTCTGACGAAGATCAATTACGCGCAGGTGTAACTCCTGGATATATTCGACTTTCAATTGGCATAGAACACATAGACGACATCCTCGCTGATCTGGAACAAGCCTTAGAACAAGTCTAATTCATCCGCACAAATTCCCTTCGTTTACACGAAACCACATTCGATACAATTATATTTAAGAGAATAAAATGACCAGGACGGTGAAATCAGATCCCAGCAGAAGATTGCACGATGAGAACCCTGAAGAGTTTCTTAGGATGATACTTACAAATATCAAACAAAAAAACTCCGGGTCACTGAATGAATCTCATATCGAAGCAATCGCAAATCAATTGGCTTCCTATTCTGGGATCAATTTGTATAGGACCATGAATGAATATTCGGAATGTGTTGAGAACCATATCGGAAACTCAGTTACATTTAGTCCAGAACGTATTGAAGAATTAGATCAAGGAGCCTGTCTACTTAATTGGGCAGAATAACACTCCTTCTTACTGAAATTCTAAAATTAGTAATCTGCCCCCTATATTGCTATTATCTATGGACTTGCCGGGATTTGAACCCGGGGCCTCTCGATTGCGAACCGAGCATTCTTCCACTGAACTACAAGCCCTATTCAGGGTACAATAAACGATGGTATATGAGAGTTACGAGTATATGATCAAGACTCCAAATTGGAACAAAAATATGGTAGATTGTTATCCTCCGGTGAGGACTATTTCAATACTGACATCTTTGGGAACTTGGATGCGCATCAATTGACGCAAAGCACGTTCATCTGCATCAAGATCTATTAATCTCTTGTGCACACGCATCTCCCAATGTTCCCACGTAGCAGTCCCCTCTCCATCCGGAGATTTTCTACAAGGGACTTCTAATTTTCGAGTAGGGAGCGGAATCGGACCACTCAAATTTACTCCAGTTTTTTGTGCGATCGAACAGACATCAGAGCAAATAGCATCGAGGTCCGTAGGGCTAGTTCCAGCTAAACGTATGCGCGCCTGTTGCATTTATGCCTCTTCAATCTCAACGACTTTTCCAGCCGCAATTGTTGAACCCATATCACGTATTGCGAAAGCACCTAGTTCTGGTATTTCACTTGCCACTTCGATTACGACGGGCTTCTGTGGTCGGACCCAAACTAACGCTGCGTCTCCGGCTTTAATGAAATCGAGAGCCTTCCCCTGAGTATCTGTAATTTCTTCAAATGTACATGCGACTTGAGAAGTGTGCGCATGGAAAACAGGAGTATATCCTACGGTTATAACACTAGGATGTTGCATAACTATGATCTGTGCTTTGAATCTTTTTGCAACTTTTGGAGGATTATCAGCAGGACCAAGAACGTCTCCACGACGGACGTCTTCTTTACCTACACCTCTAACATTAAACCCAACATTGTCTCCCGCCTTTGCTTCTGGAACTTCTGTGTGGTGCATTTCTATAGATTTCAACTCCCCCG
>CAWVSQ010000135.1:0-2575 GCA_963933005.1 uncultured euryarchaeote | reverse complement strand
GTCTAATACTTCGAAAATTAGTACAAAAACCTTCGAATTATCAGTTTATAGAAATCAATAGTAACTCTTTTATCTATTTGTCCTCTCCATCTCTCGTAAGGGACAGCGCAACCGCTCATCCGACAAGCTACACACTTGTGTTGCTAGGGAAGGTGGTAGTGCTGGCAATATGCCCACTATATCGGCTGACGTGTTGTTCCACATATACTAACCATCATGGCACGAATGCACACCCGTAGACGCGGCAAATCCGGTTCTGTCCGGCCAACACACGCCACGCTCCCCGAATGGAGTGATGTCAAATCAAAAACGATCGAAAAAGAGATAGTTAAACTCTCTAAAGATGGCTATGCTCCTAGCGAAATTGGACTTAAGTTAAGAGATGAAGGTATCTCTGGAGTACCCGTACCTAGTGTGAAATTAGCTACCGGGAAGAAAATAACAAAAATTCTATCCGAAAATGACGAATCCCCTTCTATCCCTGAGGATCTCACAAATCTTATGCAAAAGTCACTTCGGCTTCACGAACACATCTTGGAAAACCCAAAAGATAACCAAAATAAACGATCTCTTCACAACACTGAGGCAAAAATACGAAGGCTCGTTAATTATTATCGTGGAACTAAATTAGATGACGATTTCACCTACAATCATGAAACTGCGAGGAAATTATTAGAGTAAATGTCGTCCTTTGAAATTCTTTATAGATCTCCGAGGTCAATATGGTAAAGGCCAATCTTTGCATTTTTTCCAAACAACCTAGTTTGGTAATGCATTCTATAGCCCCTGATAATACTCCCTCTATAGAGACAAAAACTGAAGGAAATTCAATCATAGCCACCGTTCAACGAGATTCCCTTGGCAGTCTCAGATCAACAATAGACGATCTACTTGTTAATCTCCACGTCGCAGTAACGATAATAGAACAAACTCAAAACTACCTCCGAACATATCCAACACCAGAAAAAATACAATAGAAACTTATGAGCAAAAGATCCGTATCTAAAAAAAGACAGCATAAACAGTGGTACAATATACTTGCACCTGAACAATTCGACAGAGTCAAGCTAGGTTCTACTCCTGCAGACAGTCCCGATAAACTAATTGGAAGAACCCTTGAAACTACTTTGGGAACTATTTCTGGAAACCCTAACCAGAATCATATAAAACTTAAATTCCGAGTCATTGAAACCAGCGCAGATTCTGCTCACACAGAATTAATCAAACATGAAATCTCATCCGATTATGTACGCAGTCTCATCCGCCGTGGAGCTTCTAAAATAGATCTCATCATGACCGTTCTAACTTCTGATTCCTATCAAGTCCGCATACAACCACTTGCATTTACCAACAAAGGGGTGGACACTAGTCAAGAAAAAGCAGTTAGAAAACAAATGCAATCCATATTGCTTTCAAAATCTTCTACTCAGACCTATCGCGAATTAATGGGAGATATCTCTGAAGGAAAATTATCTCTAGATATCTACAATGAAACAAAACATATCTACCCACTTCGCCGTGTCGAGATACAAAAAGCAACCTTAGAAAATCACCCCGCAGCGTAATACTTACTTTACTCTCTGACTTCTATCATTCCAATCATCCCTCCTATCTCATGAGGCACACAAAAATAGTGGTACGTTCCAGCAATTGAAAAAGTGTGCTCAAATACTTCTCCAGTCCTCAACGCACCTCCTAGATTTTTAACCCAAGCATCCCTAGCTTCACTTTCCGTTTCAAAGCCTCCCGATGCAAAATAATCTGCGTTTTTTGGAATTCTATTTTCAAAAGCAGTTACTGTATGCAATCTAGAATTAGTATTGACGAATTTGAGAGTTTGTCCCACCTTTGTTTCTACCTTATATGGTAGGAACCCACTCGCACTCATTCTTATATCCGGGACTACTCCTGAACTGGAATCAATACATCCTTGAAGGGCAATTCCTCCCAATCCCATCACCAACCCCTTCCCAAATTCTCTCCTGTACACACTTGAACTTATGAGCACAATGAAATAACATTTTTTCTTTAGTCCAAATATAAATCGTAAGATGTATGGCCTCAGTAAATTAATTTCTGTGTTATGCGGCCTAGGTTTTTAGGATACGACGGGGATGGAAAAAAGAAGTTTGGCCCTGCAGATATAGTTTCTCTTGTTAATGCTATCATTGGTCTTGCTGCCGTTTCTTTCGCCCTTGTCGATCCACTTTTATCTTGTAGACTGATTCTTCTATCTGCCCTTGGCGATGGTGTAGATGGCATAATAGCTAGGCGGTTCGGAGGATCTACCATTGGACCTCATATAGATTCGATCTCCGATATAGTCTCTTTTGGAGTTGCCCCCTCTCTAGTGATATACAATGTCGTTACGCAAACCAATCCCATTTCCTTTTCTGACCTATCTTCATTCTCCTATACCCACGTTTTAATCATTTTTTGCATCTTGGCATTTTTCAGCATGTCGGCCATTAGACTTTCTCTCTATATGGCATATGACATCGAACACAACCATACAATAGGGGCCCAAACACCCGTCGCAGCTATCTTAGTCTCCTCAGCGATTCTAGTACAAACT
>CAWVSQ010000134.1:0-2610 GCA_963933005.1 uncultured euryarchaeote | reverse complement strand
TGAAGAGTTTGCAAACACTGCTACATATGGTGACCAAACTAATCGGCCTCCAGATTTACAAAGTGGAGTTTCTCTTGTTGGAGAGGCACGATTTGAGACCCAAGAAGGCGAATTCATGGATGAATATGGTACTGGGAGTGTATCTCATGTTTATACCTTTTCCTCAGCAGCCATTGTTGTAGATGTTGATTTATCTACCGGAGAAATCGATATAGTCGACATTGCAATTGCGGAAGACGCTGGGACCATAATTAATCCAAAACTAGCCGCTGGACAAGTCCAAGGTGCTGTAATTCAGGCCCTTGGAGAAGTCCTTCTAGAGGGGTATCAGTACGAACCCGACGGTTCACTTGTAACTGGAACTTTACTTGATTATCACCTGCCAACTGCTGCAGACATGCCCCTACTACCTGAAGATTCAATTATTCATGTAGAAACTCCCGATCCTACCACTTCATTTGGACAAAAAGGACTGGGTGAGTGCGCAACTGTAACCGTCTTCCCCGCTGTAGCAAACGCCGTTGCAGACGCGACCGGAATTCGCTTCCCAACCCTACCTCTATCGCCTTCTAGAGTTCTGCCAGCTCTAGTTGATGCAGGCCTGCGCGAACTATAATTTTTATAACCAACCCCCTCTCCTTTAAAAAGTATCCAATATCTCTAATATTCGAATTCAATCGTAGTCGAATCTTCTCTACAACGTTCTAGTGCATGTTTTGCCGCCATACCTGCATCTTGGGCCAATATTCCCCGCCCAACTCCAACTTTTAGTTCTACGCCTACCTCTTGCTGAACATGATCAATGGCCTTTTCATATTCTTTCTCTCCCAATTCCGAACACACCGTGATAACATTATCCCCTCCCACAAAAAATGACAAAGAGCTATACTCCTTACGCATATATCGCATCAATTCTGCATACCCATGTTCTATTTCAATAAATGCATCGAATTCATTCAATTTGTCGGTATATTTTCCAGTTGCGTCATTCACATCAAAGTGCGCTATTTGAACATCTTTATCTGTCCGTTTCTCTTCCTCTATGGGCTCTCCTTCTAAAATCTGTATGCGACTACTATCTTGAGCACTACCTGTCACTTGCAATTGCGAAGTTGCTTTCCCGAGAGCCTTTGCAGGGTCTTTATCGCTCGCTATACTCAGACTAACTGTAACAGGATACCGATTCCCAATCGATTCCTGGATCAGTGCATGATATTCTCTATCGATTCCATTCGTTATCGCAATCATGTTGTCAAACCTTGAGAAAAAAACATATCCCTTTTTCATACCAAACAACTGTGAAAAATCTGCATATAATCTTGATTGAAGTGTTTGAAGGTCAACCTCCCGTCTAGGTTTTGGAGTGACCGTCCACGGTCCATAATTATCTATCTGTATCAATGTCAATTGAGCATTTGTCACTATACTTTCTTATTGTACGTGAGGTATATTATCGGCTTTGTTTTTAATCGACTCTTGGGAGTTCTGGTTTTATGCCCCTCCCCTCCCTCCCCGTCCCAGTAAACAAGGTTTAAATTAGTTCTTCACTAACAATCCGCCATGGAATTTGAAGGAGATATCCTAGTCCCTGCAGAAAGACAATTTGTTTTTGACGAAATGCAAAAACCAGAAAACATTCAAAAAATCTTGCCCAATTGTGAATCTGTAGAAAAAGTAGAAGACAACAAGTACGTGGCAGTTTTAAATGAAAAAGTTTCCAAAATTTCAATGAAACTTGAAACCGAACTCGAGTTAGTCGAAATAAACGAACCCGATCTAGTCAAACTAACTATCACCGGAGATGCCCCCGGTAGCAATACAAGTGTTCAGGGGACTGCAACATTCGATCTATCCGAAGAGGGTGAAGAAACCCGAATTCAGTACACTATGGATATAGAAGTAAGCGGAAAATTAGCTTCTATTGGGTTCAGAATGATTAAACACGTAGCAAAAAAACGCATAGATGAAATTGGAACCAATCTCGTAACTGTATTTCAATAATTTTCTTCGAATTCATTTTTACGGTAAACTACTCTTTAAACTCTGAGTCACTTTTTCCAAATCTTCAATTGAATTAAATCCAAAAAAATAATCAACATAGGGGAGTGCAGTTCTCATACCTCTGACTTCTGGCTCATAATTATCCGAACTTGCTGGTGGATTTAGCCAAATTGAAATATTACTTTTTCTTTTTATATCTGCCATCCGTTTCGACAGAACATATAGATCTCCCGCATCCCACCCATCACTTATTATTACTACTGCTGTATCTCGATCAACTACAAATGGGTCTCTCAAAAGAATTTTATCTATGCATTCTCCTATCCGCGTGCCGGATCCCCATTTTGTCCTAGCGCGCTCCATTTCTTCCATTGAATTTTTGAGACTTGGAGTTTGAAAATATTCCGTCACTTCTGTTATGTCCGTATCGAAAAAGAACACTCTAACTTCTGTATACTGGCGCACGCATTCAAATACAAATTTAAACAAAAATTCTTGATCGATATTCCTGATCATCGATCTACTTACATCAATAAACATTGTCATTTTAACCAACGATTTGTCTTTATCTATCTTATGAAGCTTATTTGGAGGGAGTTCTTTAATAAT
>CAWVSQ010000133.1:0-2614 GCA_963933005.1 uncultured euryarchaeote | reverse complement strand
AGGAAAACTTTCTCTTTGTTCTTTTTCAGATACTTCTATAATCTCCACGTTTTGACTTTTCAGCCATCGTTGTGTTTCATAATCACAGAATCCAGGATATAATAGTACCAGTCCAATATCTACTGGCGCAAACCACATATCTAGGTGCATGCAATGGCCATCTCTCCACGAAAATGACTCGTGTGGACCGGGCGGCCGGGTTACTTGTATGTGTTCAACCCCGGACGCATGCATGACTGGGGCGATTTGATCTATGGCCTCTTGGTTTCCATCTGTTGACAAATAGGTCATCCAAATGTTTTCTGCTAGCCATTGAGTTGCCCCTATTTCGTGAATTCCGTGTCCGTGTATGGTCAAAAGAATGGGTATCCCCATTTCCACATAACATTGCATTGCGTGTCTCGTTCTACCCCTTATCCAAGGTGCAGCTGCCCGGGGCATGATTGCGCCCCCATTTATTACCAAACCAATATTAGACATGGTTCTTTTTAATAAACCATGAGGCCCCTCGGGGGGAAAATCGAATTCCCACCAATGGAGATTGACTCCCTCTTCTTTGAGTATATCAGTCATCATATCATGATTTGTCCTAATCTCCTCTATGGAAGGGAATTCTTTGGGTGCCATGAAATATGCCGAATCGTCGGACCACATGGGATGGACTTCGTGAGGCATTGGATATCTAACAGCCACATCTGTCAAACGGCCAATTCCTTGTGAACCCCAGTCCTTCCCCCAATACTTTTCCATTTCATCAAGCCATCCTACCTCTTCTTGATATTTTACAAAATTTGGAACTTTGTTCGCTTCATAGTAGGGGTAATCTTCTGCAGAATATTGTTCCAATATCTCTGCATGATCCTCATAATTTCCTTTGTCTACTATCTCTTCCTTGCTTTTTCTATATGGCATCGTGAGTGTGTCTTATACCCTCATACGTATAATTTGAAGGTTAATTATTCCAAAGGCGTTATCTACCGTCCTTAGCATATTATATTCATGATCATCGATTCGCTGAAATACGTTACAAATAATCTCAGAATGGTGCTATTTTTCTCTTTGTTCATTGTGCTAATGGTAATTCTTTTCGTGGCCACAACATTTGCTGGAATTTCTTTGGCAGCTAATGGTTTAAATCCATTTTCTGCGGTGTTATTGATAACCTCCCTAATCGCAGTGGTACTAATAGCATTATTTCTACAAGGATATGTGGTCAAACTCATTCGATCTCGTTCTTCGGGAGACGATCGGGCCCCCTCTCTCCGATCGGGATCGCTCTCAGATCTTAATGTTATGCTCAAAGAAGGATTCTCAATGATGATAATTTCCGCTGTATATACAATTATCCCCATTGTTCTGTTTTCCTTGATCTTTCTGTCATTATATCCAATTTCTAGTTTTATTGAATTCGGCATGGCTTTGGAAGCTGCAGGAGAATCCGATATAGCTTTACTAACTGAACAGATGATACCTGCAATTTTAGCATTCATTGGAATCGTCCTTTTACTGTCCATATATAGTTACTATATCGTTCCTGCGCCCATCTTAGTGTATGCGAACAACCGAAAATTTGCCTCTGCATTTTCAGTGAATGAAATAACTTCTTTACTATTTGATCGTGCCTATTTCATTGGATTTTTATACGTGTTATTAGCCGTTTTCTTGATCACAATCATTTCGTCTATTGTGGCAATTATACCCTTAATTGGATGGCTAATTGCAATCCCAGTGAGCATTATCGGGAGTTTGACAGTTTGGTCTATTTGGGGCATGGTTTACCGTGATATTTACCCACCTATCGAGAACTAAATTTCCAAAAATTAGTATTGATATGGTTTCCACCAGTTGGTCCATTGTGATTCGGTATATGGTTTTCGGAAGGGAGTGGGGAGGTCTCGGTTTGCATTCGAATCAATTCTAAATGTTTGTGCAATCCCATACCCAACTAACCATGAAAAATATTCTACTGTCTTGCTTGGGATTTGAAGTCTTAGTTGATAGTATTGATCATACACCCCATCGTCGTCATAATCATTCCCTGTAAAGTCTCCACAAAACAAGTCTTCACCTTCCGGGCAATCTGTAGCATCTGCAAATTTGATTATGATTTCAGAATTGGGATTATCAGATAGTTCAAACGAAACTTGTCTTGATAAGTAATTGTGGGGGTCGGATTCCCAATATCTTAACGCATATTCTACCTGGCGTTTTATTCGATTGTGGGTATCGTTGTAAAATTCCCCATAATCTATGTATACATTGAAATCGGTGATATTCCAAGTATAGGTACCTTGTTCCCACACGCCCATTCTTAGATCTCCAAGTTGTGAGATTAAAGAAGGTGCCATTAATTCTATTAATTCGTTATTGGCACTTTCGTATTGATAGGCATATGCAGGATCATTAGAATGCTTCAATCCAATTGCATGTCCTATTTCATGTCTCGTGATTTGGGAAGTGTATTCTTTTTGAAATCGGTCTGATACTTGAAGTTCTACCGGGAAAGTGAGTTGTCGAGATCCTGCATGTATAACCTGTGCGCACCCTACAACTTCGTCGCCCTCCTTGTCGCCACAGATACCAGGGACTTGAAATTGGATTAAAATATGTGCAT
>CAWVSQ010000132.1:0-2639 GCA_963933005.1 uncultured euryarchaeote | reverse complement strand
CCATTTCCTAAAATTCCAATTTTCCCGCTAATCGCACCACTCGGTACGAGTGATAATTGATATTTTTCTCCTTCTATCACCACCGTGTGGCCCGCATTATCTCCTCCCTGGTATCTAACAACCATGTCAGCTTCGTCACAAAATATATCTACGATACGCCCTTTACCTTCATCCCCTAACTGAGAACCAACAATTGTTACACTCATTCCTTCTACTTTCCACTCTGCATACTTCGCGTATACATATTCCGATCCCTTGTCGTATAGAAATCATTCACTTTTTATCCCCAAAATAGAAATGTGCATCTTGATTTTTATACCACTTTTCACTTTTGTTCTTAAAGATTCATTCCACATTCTACTCAAAATCGTAAAAAGACTTTTATCATCCTTTCTCCTACACTGGCTATGATCGATCGTCTTGAAAAAGAAGTCGAGATGTTACATAGACATCTTGAAATTCTCCAATTAGTAATTTCTAGCGAACCCATTGGGATAGTTAAAATGTCTAACGAGACCGGACTCCAACACCACAAAATAAGATATTCTCTCCGTGTTTTAGAGGAGGGTGGTTTAATTGCCCCATCTAGTCAAGGTGCCATTTGCACCGAAAACACTACAGCATTCGTCGAAGGTTTAGGCTCAAAACTAGATGATATTCGTTCTAGCTTGAATTCATTAGGCATTTCTACTCCTGGCGATTCTTAACATTCTATAATTCTGGAAACTTTAAGTGTACTTCTTCTCCCTCTCTACACTCCACCAATCCAAGATAGTATTTATCTTTCCTTGAGACTTTGATTCTTGGATCTTTGATCTTCGAATCTCCCTTCTTCGAACGCCGTTTACCTTTCATTTTTTCCGTAGCAACCTCTCGAGCTTCTTTGGAATGATAACTTGAACTAACCAAGAACGCCGCTACAAGTGTACTTTCACATTCTGCAACTTTAGAAGCAGTTTCCACTAATTCTGTTACCATCTCTCCCCCTGTTGGATCGAGATCGTCGTTTACATTAGCTACAATAAGTGGCCTTCCTTCTGCATCGACCATGATGACGTCAAATCTATATCTCCGGGAATCTCCATCCTTTCCCATTGTTTCCACAGAACTCCGAAGTTGAATTCTATCAATTTTTGGTATCGCTTTATATAACGATTTCAATAGTTTGATATTTTTTGTCCCTTTAATCTCATAAGGCAATTTAAGATATGTCCACTTCGCAAATCTATACTCTGGCGTATTGCGTATATATTCCTTGATCTCTTCTGTACCTCTTTTTCCTTTCACTAATGTTCTATCTATGTCCAATCTACTATGGATCTCATATTTCAAATTACTTTTAACCGCCATTTGCCCAATGGCCTGTCTCCCTCTCAATGATTTTAAAAGAGTTGGGCCCTCATCCTTTTTATATCTAATAAATATATTCGACTTCTCTTTCGCAAATTCTTCATCAACTATATTTTGAACAACTTTTTCTTCTATCAATTGAGCCTCCCGGTCCACTTTGGGCGGAGTCCTTTTTTGTACCTTCGGAACACTTGAATTTTCTCCCTCTTCTTCAATATCCATTCTTTTCGTTTCCACATTCATTCCTTTATCTTCTTTCTCCTTTTCTCTCTTGACCACAGTGACCATATCTCCATCTTGAGTGGGGTCTATCGAAGGTATTATTCTAGATTCTCTCCATTCCTCCTCTCCTCTAAATTTTATCCCCTTCTCGATCCTTTTCGTAACCTTTCTTTGAATATCTTCACTTGGGATTTCGGGGTGTATTTCTTCTTCAATAGGAATTTCAATTTCTGCTGTTTCTTCTTTTATAGTTTGACCTTCAACTCGATCTTCGGTACTTATTATTTCTTGGTGCAAATCTCCGGAATCTTTCCCCTCCGGAATCGAGATTGATTTTATCCCCACTGGATTCACTTCATAAATTCCAACCTCTTCATTTGCCCCCTCTTGAGCCTCCTCATCTGTAATCAAACGATTTACGTTTCCAATAAATGCCACATTCATCGATCTACCCCTGTGATATACAATATAGTAATCTCCACTTAGGACATTTTCTGAAAGTTCTAAGTATCCTGTAAATTCTGCTTCTCTTAACGTTGCGTCAATTTCTCCAATAGACTTATCTTCTGTGTAGTATCGCATTCCTTTTTCTTTAACCGAAGACTGCATGGAAAAAAGCAAAGGAAGCGAGGGGTGGGGAGACTCATAAATCGTCCCTTCTTTCTCACCAAAGTCTTCTATATCTCCATTATCTATTCCTACAATTTTCCCATTAAGCATAAATAACCACGAGGATCCCACTTCAATAGAACCTGAAAAACTCATTTCTCCTAACTCTTGCAATTCCGCATACCCCCGTAAAAAAGAACGTTTCTCCCATGATTCCATTTTTGAGATTATGTTCTGCTCCATACACTTTATTCCGATCCGAATGTTGTAATTAGTTTCGGTTCTTGTCGAACATTTGTTTCAAAATAACAAATGATGAAACTGCCAGTGGAAACCGAATAATTTCTAGACATTCATTTATCGCTATCGCCACTGCTATATTGCCCACTGTTGGGTCAATTGATTCGAGAGAAATAATAGAATCTAGTTGAATCCATTTAAGAAATGAAATCGCATCC
>CAWVSQ010000131.1:0-2645 GCA_963933005.1 uncultured euryarchaeote | reverse complement strand
ATGGGGTGGTATCTCTGCTATCCTATGATGACAATTCAATCCGCATCCACCTCCCCGGGGCGAAAATTATGGAAAAGACTGCCGACATTAAGCCATTTGAAGGGCATCAGGTCTTATTCATAATTACCATTCTTTTCATCACAACTTACGATGGCCTGATCTCTACTCAGTTTTGGAATTCAAAAATCATTTTACCCCTCCTTTCCTTTGGAATTCCCATTTTAATCATCCATTTCATATCTCTCATTTTTGGCCATGGACTGTTCTATGCAATCTATCATTACGCCATTTCAATCACGCATAAAATTTCTTCTACTTATATCTCCATTCGTTCTCTAAACATGCAATTTGCAGTTTCTTTGCTACCAATTGCAGCTGGGTACCATCTCGCGCATTTTACAGGTTATCTCTTGACATTTTTCCCCGCATTTGTTTCTACCCTCTTACACCCATTACAACCTCCTATGTTTTATCCAAATCCTCTCCCACTTTGGATATCCATTTTTACTTTAATCTTCATTTTACTTGGCCACATCTGCTCAGTCTGGATTTCCCATTGCATCTCTTTTAAGCTTTTTAGCGGGCGTTTACAACCACTTCGTAGTCAATACCCGCTCATTTTTGTTATGATATTGTACACAATGTTCAGCCTTTGGATCGTTACCTCCCCCTCAGTTTAATAAGAATAATTTTATTTGACCATATTCCCTATTACCCTTATTGTGGGTCAACAATCAACATCTGGATTAGAATTTTCAGTACCTTCTCCAACTAGTATAGTTGAACAATGTCCTTTTTGTGAATTCATATTCCCTACTCCTGAAAATCTAATCTTTCACATGGTGGAGTCTCACCCCGATCAGTGCCCCGTAGACACGACTAAGGAATATGAGAAAATTTCCATAATAGAATCTGACAAGTTGTTCATCTATCACTTGAAAATAACTTCCCTACTCATGCTGATTTTCATGGGACTCGCTTACGTTTACGCATTCGTGTTAGTAGTGTGATATACATATCAAATCTTTCTAAATTTACCCAATAGGCAATAAACTCCATTTTCAGGCCTTTTACGAATAGGTCGTAATAGATAAGTACCCCCAAAATTCAATAATATATGTGTTAGGTTTTAGTTTCAGTTTTCTCTTAGCTGGATCAAGTATCCTTCAGATTTTCCCAACAGGAAGTAGGAATTTTATTTTCGACCGAATTTTCTTTATATTTGTACTTCTTGGGACTATCGTTGGTGTGATTGTTATCGCTTATATGCTCATCCAGGCATACCGATATCGAGAGGGTTCTGCCACTAAAAAAGATGATATCGACCGTCCTAAATTAGGAGAATTACCCCCTCGAACCGACGATGGAAGTAAATTGCTTAAATCTCTTCTTCTAAGCGCTGTAGTTGTGATAGCCCTTGTAGTTTGGACCTATGGGTCACTACTATATGTCGAAGCCCAACCTGCTCAAATAGACGGCGCACTCACTATCGAAGTTGAAGCATACCAGTTTGGATTCTTATTTACATACCCCGATGGATACCAATCAACAGGCGTGCTTAGGGCACCTGTGGATCGAGTAACTGTATTAAAAATAACTTCAAGAGATGTATTGCATAATTTTGGTTCTCCAGATCTTCGCATAAAATCAGATGCGGCACCTGGCCAAATTTCTGAAACTTGGTTCTTAGCCGAATCTACAGGAACGTACGACTCCGCATGTTACGAACTTTGTGGGGCCGGCCATTCATACATGAAGGCGGACATAATAATACTAGAAAATTCGGAATTTGAATTGTGGAATACGACTAAAAATAATGGTAGTTAACTATGAATAAAATTATGCAAACTGATGGTGGCCACTCTGAAGAACATGGACTCCCTCCCATGAGTTCTATCAAACGCTGGCTAGTAACTACAAATCACAAAGATATCGGAATTCTCTACATTGTAACTTCTTTATTTTTCCTAGTAATGGGTGGTGTTCTCGCCCTCTTAATCCGATTACAACTCTGGTTGCCCCGTGCCCCTGGAGAAGGATTGCTATCCGCTTTTGCGTATAATCAATCCGTCACCGCACACGGTCTAATAATGGTATTTTGGTTCCTTTCTCCATTTGCATTTGGATTCGCAAATTACATAGTTCCTTTACAAATAGGTGCAAAGGATTTAGCCTTCCCCCGCCTAAATGCTTTGAGTTATTGGCTTTATTTAATTTCTGGAATTCTACTCGGAATTTCATTTTTCCAAGGGGGAACATTCAACGGAGGGTGGACCGTATATGCGCCTTTGAATCTCCCTGCATTTACCCCACAAGTAGGTGCAACTTCTGCAGTCTTAGCACTATTTATCTTTTCAGTTGCTATCACTGCGGGGTCTGTTAATTTCCTTACAACTATCCACCGCATGCGTGCCAAAGGCATGACGTTGCTTAACATGCCTTTGTTCACTTGGACTATACTGTTAACAGTATGGATGATGCTATTCGCATTTGCTGCGTTGCTTGCTGCATTGATGATTCTATCTGCCGATAGGATTTTGGGAACGACCTATTTTTCATCCACTGGAACGCAAGGATCTCTCTTATGGACTCATCTATTCTGGTTCTTCGGCCATCCTGAGGTCTATATTGTATTTTTCCCAGCC
>CAWVSQ010000130.1:0-2645 GCA_963933005.1 uncultured euryarchaeote | reverse complement strand
CCACGCACTAACTGGTAGTACCCACATCGCCGGTCACCACCGAACCGATACTACTGGCCAAGCACGTGCATGGTGGGATACGATGGTTGGTCCTGGAAAGTCAATTGACACTACTGATTATTATATCGTTTGTGTCAATCTAATTGGATCTTGTTATGGTTCCTCTGGTCCATCTTCAGTTTCACCAGAAACTGGATCTCCTTACGCCACTACATTTCCACCCGTAACCGTCACTGACTGGACCCATTCTCAAAGAATGTTATTAGATCATCTAGGAGTCGGTCGTTTGCACGCTGTTATCGGGGGTTCTGTAGGCGGTATGAATGCTTTGGAATGGGCCAAAATCTATCCCGATGATATCAATAAACTCATACCCATCGCAACTGCAGCAAGGTTAGATTCTCAATGCATAGCTTTGGATTCCATAGCAAGTAGAGCTATCACTGGGGATCCAAATTGGAACGGTGGAAATTACTACGGTTCTACCCTTCCATATCATGGATTGGCACAAGCAAGAAAAATTGGACATGTGATGTATCTCTCAAAACAATCAATGCTAGCCAAATTTGGCAGACGATCCGCTGGAAGGGATTCACTCTATGACTTTTCACCATCCGACCAGGCCGCAGCATTCTTCCCCTACACTGAAGTTGAATCCTATTTGGATTATAATTCTGAAAAATTCACGACTAGATTCGATCCTAATAGCTATCTCTACCTCCTCCGCGCGATGGATAATTATGATTTATCTTCTGGATATGAATCCGATTCCGATGCAATTTCTGCGTTCACAGGAGAAGTTTTGTTGATATCTTTCACTGGAGATTGGCATTTTCCTAGTGCCGCATCTGAAGATCTAGCTTGTTCTTTCAGAGATGCCAATATCAACACAGTCCACCATGTCATTGATTCCCCATATGGTCACGACGCGTTCCTCGTAGAGCCAAATAGTGTCGGCCCTCCTATCTCTGGATTCCTCTCCGATGGAGTAAATTCAAGTTCAATCACCGACACACTATCTGAACATCGCAATTTCCAACCATTGAAAAATAGATTCGCCCCTGTTCATAACAGTCTTTTCTCCAATTAATTCCTCTTACAAAACGTTTTTTTCTGTTAGTATTTCTCTCAATCCATCTACACTTTCCACAATTATATCACAATACCCTTTCACTACGTCCTTCGGTTTAAATCCAATAGCTAAACCCGCTATTTCTAACATGGGAATGTCATTAGCCCCATCTCCAATGGCAACAACTTCTCCGATTGGTATTTTTGCAATTGTGCAAATCTTCTCTAGCGCTTCTCTTTTCGACCCATGAATAAATTCCCCCCTCACTTCTCCCGTAAGGCACCCTTTATCCACCAAAAGATCATTCGCAATAATCCAATCTACACTTATATTTGAATTTTCTAGTGCCCCTTCTACTCCTTCTGAAAATCCCCCCGTTATGATTGCAATTTTTATATTTTTTTCTTTTAAATCTTCTAATAACTTCCCCATCCCCGGGCGTAAATATGTATTCCGATACACCTTACCTGCATCATCTTTCGAGAGGCCTTTTAACAAATCCGTCCTTAAATAGAGGCTCTCGTCAAAAGTTATTTCACCCCTCATTGATCTTTCTGTAATCTCGCTTATTTGAGGCCTGTGACCCATTTTTGTAGCCAATTCGACTATCATCTCACCTTCTGACAATGTCCCATCGAAGTCAAAAACAACAAGTTGCACAACACTTTCCAGGCCTCTTTATATATATATTTTCTTAAAACCTCGCATTGCTCCCATAAGAAAGTGTTAATAATCGTCGACTAGTTTTCCCAAGTCATGAAGGTCATAGTAGCAGAACCTATTGACAACTCCGGATTGGATCTTCTCAAAGAAGCTGGACACGAAGTTGAATTGGCATATAATTCCACCGAAACAGAGCTTTTGGATCTGATTAAAACTGCTAGTGGACTAGTAGTTAGATCTGGTACTTCTGTTACTAGGACGTTAATTGAGAGTGCACCAAATCTCATCATCATCGGACGTGCTGGGGTTGGTATCGATAATATTGACCTAGATGCAGCTTCTGACAATGGTGTCATAGTTGTGAATGCACCGGAAGGAAACATACGCGCAGCAGCTGAACATACCATTGCAATGACATTTGCAATAGCAAGAAAAATCCCCCAAGCCCACACTTCTCTTAACGAAGGAAAATGGGAGAAGAAAAACTTCATTGGGTTAGAACTTAATGGGAAAACCGCAGGAATCGTAGGATTGGGACGAGTGGGCCAGGAAGTGGCCAAGAGATTTATTTCACTTGGGATGAATGTCGTGGCATTCGATCCTTATATTTCTCAAGAACGAGCAGATCAACTTGGCATCACTTTATCCGATTTATCCACTTGTATGGTCCAAGCAGACGTCTTGACAATCCACACTCCCCTCACACCCGAAACAAAAGATCTCATTGGAAAAGAAGAACTCAAAAACTTAAAAGGCGGTTACTTAATCAACTGCGCACGAGGCGGAATAGTCAATGAACCAGAACTAGCAGAAGCGATTTCAAACGGTACCCTTGCAGGCGCCGCAATAGATGTTTTCTCCGAAGAACCTGTTTCTCCTGATAACCCACTTCTTGGCCTGCAAAATGTTA
>CAWVSQ010000129.1:0-2650 GCA_963933005.1 uncultured euryarchaeote | reverse complement strand
GCTCCTCCTCAAGGTGGTCCTCCAAGTGGTGGCGGAGGTGGCGGTGGCGGTCACAGCGGTGGTGGCGGTGGCGGTCACAGCGGTGGTCACTAGATAAAAGCACCGCGCCCCCTATTAGAAACGAAATTATTGTGCGTATTTTTCAGACGTTTTTATATAATCTGTAACTGCTGTTTTGACGTCTGCGAATCGAGGAGAATATCCTAATTCTTCTTTGGATCTAGAGAGATCGAATCGGCAAGCAACACCACCCCTATGCGAAGCCATTCCGCCGTCGTCTTCATTGACGATTAAATTGAAACTAGGATAGAGTTCGTGTAACGCTTCGGCGAAATCTTTGTGATTAAAAACACATCCAGCATCTAGTAGAAATTCCCGATGCCCAGAAGTGAAGTGGACATTGTCACTTAATGCTGCGAGTGTCACCCCCAGTGCGACATCTTTTGTATAAACCACATTGTCTGTTTTTAATTGGGAGGCATTGACTTCGATTGAGGATCCAGATACTGCACTTTCGATCATACGACAGATCAACCACCCACCAGTAGATTGTGGGCTTTTATCGTAGACCTCATATTGTGTTTGAAGTTTCCCAGGACCCCAAGTGCTACCAAAACGTGTTATTACCAACTCTAGATCGTTGGCCCGAGAATATCGTATTGCAAAATATTCTACCATTTTATTTGTAACAGTGTAAAAAGGAACATGGTCCAAAGAGGTTCTAGAAAACTTTGGGTAATCGATGGGAAGTGGCTTGAAAAGTGGAGGGCCATATTCTTCAGTTATAGTGTCAAAGACGGATTTTGAACTTGAGAAAACTACCCGCTTTATGTCTGCATTTACTGCTGCTTTTAGGACATTTCCAGTTCCAGATACATTCACGTCAAGGGCGTGTACAGGGTGTTCTTCGGAATATGCAGGTAAAATTTTAGCTAGATGAATTATCCGATCGACGTCGTAGTTAGAGACGCAGTTAGAAATAGAATCATAGTTAGTTATATCCCCTTCAACAAAATGTATGTTTTTCTTGATGTCATCTATAAATTGTTCTCGAATATTAATATCGAAAATGATGGGGGTATGTCCGTTTTCTAATAATTCATGGGCCACCCATGCCCCTATGCTTCCAGTTCCACCAGTGACTAGGACATTCATAAGAGGATGTAAGTCCGAAGAGAATAAAAATGATCAGGGTGAAGTGTTGGCAGAATTGTGAGTGTATTTTGTCCCCAACCTATACAGGATGAAAACTCCAATAAGCATACAGAGTGCAAATCCTGCGAATGCATAGTCATATCCAAGTAGGGTTGCCGTGATCCCTATGTATAAAGGACCCATACTTCCAATTCCAAAGGAGATAGTTCGTACTGCACCGTAGTCTCCGGCATTGTTTTCTCGAGAAACTGAGTCTAGAAGTATTGATTGCATAGGGGGTGTGAAAGCTTTTTGTCCTATGGCTATAACTGCGATTCCGCCGAATATATGGATGGGATTGGAGAAGAACAATAAGGACAGAATGCCTATCGATATCATAAGTAAAGATATTATTGTGATTTTAGTTCCTCCGAATTTATCGGCGAGTTCGCCGGACAAGGGTTTGACGACGATTCCAATCGCGAATAATAGTGCAAATCCACCTGCTGCAAATGATATAGAAAATCCATGATAGGTTTGTAGAAAGAGAGGTAAGAATCCTATAAATCCTTGAAAGACGAATGAAAATAACCCATTGGCAAAGATTAATTGACGGATGGAACGAGAGTGGAAAAGTCTCTTCATTGTCGAGTTGAACTCGAGAGAGACTGAATGAAAGACATAGTGACCATGGCTAGAAGTGTGGTATAGAATTAATACACCTATAGCTGCGAAAAGTACGGGGATGAAAACGGCGCGCCAAGTTGCCACTACCACTATTGCAACTAAGGCTGCAAAGATACCAGCTATGTCTATGGCGATTAAGTGGATTCCAAATGCACGGTTGCGTTTGGTTATGTAAAAATCGGATAGAAGGGAGCGTGCAGGTATATGAAAAAGACCGTCACACGCTCCAATGACAATAACGCCTATGATAAATGCCCAATAAGTAGGGACAGATAAGAGTAGTATACATCCAGTTATCAATAAAAGAAAGCTGACGACAAGTACTGTCTTTCTTGATAGGTGGTCCGAAAATTTTCCTCCAGGGTACTGGAGAAATGCAGACGTCAGTGTGAGGAGTGAAAGCGCACCACCTGCTAGAACTGGAGTAATAGATAAATCAATCGCGATTACAGGTAACAACGGAGGTAGCACCAATTTGGCAAATTTAGCTAATACCGCACCTAGGGTGAGGATTAGGAGAAGTCTGCCATGGTATCCACCGAGTAAACGCTCTCGAGGTAACGAAAGAAGATTCTTCTCGCGATGATTTCGATTGTTTTGGTTTGTATTTTGATTCACTCCAACTTATATTTAGTTATGTCTAATATTAATATTAGTCGATTATAAAATAATATATTGAAGCGTATAAATTAATAGATAAAAATGCGGATTAAAGAATAAGATTACAGGATTGCGTTGGAAAGAAAAAGAATAGAGTGGAAGACTATAGATGGCCGCCTTTGCGGCCAGCACGGTCTCCATGTTCAACAATTTTACTAGCTTCGATGTC
>CAWVSQ010000128.1:0-2770 GCA_963933005.1 uncultured euryarchaeote | reverse complement strand
TTACTCCCCCTCTCAGCAATCCCACACAAGACTTGAAACATTTGGTATTGAAAAGCCGTGTTTTGCAATATCGCATCTAATTCTCCTTTGAATGTAGCTATTTCTACGATATCCATAGGTCGCTCTTGATCCGGATCAAGAGCTTCTATCTCCTCTTCTGTCAATTCTTTCATTATTTTCAACTCCGTTACAGTCCCCTTTATGACTGCAGTGGGAGTATACTTTCCAAGCTCTGAATCCTCAACTACTGCAGATATAATCAAAGTGTTACTTCTCCTTTTTATGTCTGCACTATCCAGTCCATCTGGTGGATTTAAACTTTTTATATAATCTTCCACTTCCAACAAAGGAATTTCCAGAGTAGAATGTAGGTAATATACCTTATTCTCCATAATTTCTCTCCCACTCTCCAAGATAATTCATGCCTCCCATAGAACTCCCTTGGATATAGTATTGCCCTTATCTATTTTTTCAACTTTAATACTATTTTTGTCCAATTTCTTTCAACTTATTTACAACCTCTTCAAGTGGGGTAACATCTGCATATTTCATGTCCATATCGAATAAAGAAGCCTCATTAGCAAACGTGGATCTATCTGCTACACATTCAATTGGAATTATAATTCTAAAATTACTCGAGTGACCATCTACTACTGTGGCCCTCACACATCCCGATGTTGTCATACCCGTTACCACTACTGTGTCAATTCCTCTATTGTGCAAAAGCATCGCCAAATGCGTATCAAAGAATGCACTTGCTCTTGGTTTGTCCAATACAATTTCTCCCGGCAATGGGGCCAATTTTTCATTAATATTTTGACCTTTCGATTCCTTTTTCTCAACTGAACTTCTGGCACCAGGGCGTTTTGTTGCACCAGGATACCCATCAGGGAAATTCCTAGATGGTTTTACATAATATACTGGGACATCCGAGCCCCTGGCGGCTTCAATTAATTTCTTGCTGGCATCAACAGCTGCCGAACCTGTGTCTTCTCTCCCCACTCCATAATCCCCGGTAGTAAATTCATCTGTCATATCTACAATTAATATGGCAGCTGATTTTCCCCATCCGATTCTATTCCCGTATCCTGCTTTTTTAAAATATTCCAAATCATCTTCTGGAATGATGTCTGGAATGTATGAATTCTCAAGTGACATACTTCATTTTCACATGGTCACGGTTAAAGTCTGTCGAACAACTCCATTTATCAAATGGCAATCGTGATACACTCTGTATCTCTATATCTAACATGAGTAACAAACCTAGAATACACATACTTGGAACTGGAGGTACTATCGCCAATATCACTGGAAATTACATATCTGCAGCAGATTTTGTTCCCATAGATGCCCTCCTAGATTTAGCACCCGAGGAGGTAACTTCCCACGCAGAGTTGTCTCTGACAGAAGTAACCCATCTTAATAGCGGAGCGCTCACCCCCGAAGTTTGGTTTGATCTCCAAAACGAAATCATGCAGAGGTCTTCTTCAAACAATCCTCCAGACGGTTTTGTCATCACACATGGTTCTAACACTTCCGAAGAAACAGCTTATTTTTTAAACCTAGTTTTAAAAACCGATATCCCTGTTGTAGTCACCGCCGCACAACGCAATATAGGGAAACTAGGCTCTGAAGGATTCAAAAATTTATATGATGCTATCCGTGTGGCCTCTTCTCCAGATTCAGTAGGTAAAGGGGTACTCTTCGTAGCGAATGAGGAAATTCACCATGCTCGCGATGTAACTAAAGTTGCAGCTAGTCGGCCAGATGCATGGAGATCTCCCAATTTCGGCCGCATAGGTGATATTTACGATGAAGTCCGTTTCTATCGTACCTCTACTCGGGCTTCTACGATCAAAACCGAATTCGATATCTCTAATTCTACTGTATCCAATTTCCCCTTGTTAGCTGTGCAAATAGTCTATTCCTCATTTTCAGACGATGGGACGATGGTCAGAGCGGCAGTAGATTCAGGTGCAAAAGGTATCGTCTGCGCCGCATTCCCCACTTGCAGTCCCGCCTGGCCTGACAACTATCCCACTCAAGGTGACGCCCTCATTGAAGCAACAAAAAAAGACATACCTGTCGTTCTATGCAACCGTGGAACTTCTGGATTCAAACCAGTGAAAGAACCCTTCTTAAACGGTGGAACTCTCCGTCCTCAAAAAGCACGTATATTACTGGCGTTGGCATTGATGAAAACTAATGATTACGGGGAACTACAACGAATTTTCAATTCATATTGAACTCATTTGCGATTTTTTATTTTGACTATTTATAAATTCGATCTCCGGAAGCCTAAAGATCCAAACCTTCCATCGTACTTTACATATGACCAACGAATCTATTGATCTCGGGAGTGCATCATGAGTGTTAAATCCGAACAAATAGAGGTTTCTTCTTCCGATTTCCAAAAAATGAAGGAGTTCGTTTACGGACAGCTAACTTCTAGCACCAAAAACGATGCCGATGGCAATCGAATGAGATGGTACCCCTGGCATTCCGCAGATTATCGTTTTATTCATACTCTCAATGTAGTTTCAATCTCTACAAAAATAGCACAAAAAGAAGGTGCAAACATAGATATTGTTCGTATCTCTGCCCTATTCCATGACATTGCAAAATTCTCATCATCTCAAAAAAACCATGCCCAAGATGGGGCAGATCTAGCTAGGGATTATTTGCAAAACAATTTTGATTTCCCCGATTCTTTCCCCGCTACCATTCATAAAGTAATCTCTAACCATATCTACGAAGGTAATCTGTCCAA
>CAWVSQ010000127.1:0-2785 GCA_963933005.1 uncultured euryarchaeote | reverse complement strand
AATTTTATTCCACCACATGAAGCGATAGGGCAGATTCCATATCAGATTCATGGTAGATCGTATTGGTGGCGATTTGCATATCCCCAACAGTCGCATCACAAGGTTGGATTTCAGTATTTGAATTTCTATCCCATCTGGGGAAACTACTCGAAGAAATTTCTAACCTAATCTTGTGCCCTGGCTTAAACGTGTGAGCAACGTGCCACAAGTCCACAGAAATTTCATATATTTCTCCAGGCTCCATGAAATTCACCTGTTCCATTGAATCTCTATATCTAGCTCTCAAGATACCCTCTGTAACATTTCCACAGTAACCATTTGGTTCTACGTCTACTAGTTTTGCCGTGAAATCCGTGTCCACTGCAGAACTAGATATGAATAATTTTGCTTCAACAGGACCTGCTATCTTCACAGATTTATCTAAGTACGGAGTTGTGTATACTAACACATCTTCTCTCTCTTCAATCACCGACTGATCCTTTACTCCTGCTTCCTGTACCTCTGGCATTTGAATCCTGCCACCTTTGGTTGGAACCGGATCGAGTGGATCATACTGATAACTATCTGGACTTTGCTTATCTGGAGTATCCAATAACAAAGTACCATTGCCAAACCTAGTGTTGGCTTGTCCCGCACTGTGCAAGTAATATTTAATATCCCTACCTTCTGGAGGCCATGTGTCTGAGTTGGTCCATTCTCTAGATCCTATATCAAAATAACGAACAAGTGGCAACTCTTTGAGCTTCTCAGTTTCCCCTTTCAACCACGCATCAAACCACGCAAATATAAATGGTCCAACAAACCCCGCGGCACTAGATGCTATGGGTCCAAATACTTTATCTCCCACCCTATCATTCGCATACCCCATATACGACTCATGGGCCCACGGACCGATCAACAATCTTTGTTCGTTTTTCGGAATTTCCTTTCCACTTTCTTTCAAAGCATTGTACATATCCATATGACCTCTAGAAAAGAGATCTTGCCATCCTGTTATATCCAAAGTTGGAGCAGACACGTCTGATGCCTTTCGAGTAGCATCTATGGATTCCCAATACTCATCATATGTTGGATGGTCCAACCAATCTTGATAGTAACTCACTAATTCTCTCTCTAGTCCTGGGGCATTTCTATGTGGCAAATAGGACATGCTTTCATGCAAATGTGCAGCAGCATGGGTTAGATGTTTTTTTGCCATTTCTCTTTTATCTTCGGCCAATCCTGACACCGCACCCAAAGCCAATTTAATTGCCCACCTGTGATTGAATCCTAGTTCAAACGCACCACCTGTGTATGTCCACCCCTGATGATAGTTAGCCCCCGTTAGATACGCAACAGCGGCTTTCAAATGAGGTGGATTTGCAACAACAGCCTGCCTAACAGTAACACCAAGATATGAATTTCCATATATTCCCACTTTCCCATTGCACCATTCTTGTTCGGCAACCCATTCTACTGTGTCATAACCATCTTCGGCTTCGGTATAAAAAGGAACGAATTCCCCATCTGATGTAAATCTCCCTCTAGTATCTTGAACAACAATTACATAACCCCGTTCTGGCCCCACAATTGGATTCACCATTGGAGCCCCTGCAGACTGGGCACTAGACTTATTGTATGGAATACGTGATAGAAGGGCTGGGTATTCCCCGCCTTCACTAGGGCGATAGACGTCAGCTCTAAGAATAACCCCATCTCTCATAGGTATCGGTACATCACGTTCTACATAAAATTGCATATTGAGAAAAGGCCTCTCGGAGTCTTATACTTGTATATGCTTATTTGACTAGGGGTAGAACTTCTTCTCCTATTAAATCCATACAATAATCATAATCATGCAATCTAAAACGAAGATCAAAGACAATATGATCTATTCCCGCATCAATAAATTTCCCCACTTCTTGTGCAATGTCTTCTGGTGTTCCTGCCATAATCACTCCTTCTAAATCTTCTAGCTTCTCGAATTTTCCTGATTTTGGTTTGAGCCACCACCTCTGTTTATTTGCGGCATCTAGTAACCCTCCCATATTCACAGGTTCCAAAGCCTTAGCAAGCGTAGTGTCAGGGCTAGTAGGTGGGACTGCTCCTACAGTTGGCATTTCCTGACCCTTCTCATCTGATAACTCTCTCAACTGGCGCATTCTCACTCTAAATGTGGGAATGGTGATTCTTCCCGGGAACCAACCATCACAATATTCAACCGCCCTTCTGGCAGATGCCGGAGTGGATCCTCCATACCAAATAGGTATCTTTTCTTTCGGTCTTGGTGCAATCCCCAATCCTTCTACTGGAAACAATCTCCCATCATAAGTTATTTCATCATTTTCCCACGCCAACCTCATAATTTCAACCGCTTCTTTTACAGCATCAACTCTATCATCTAAACCCAATCCTACTAGCTCAAATTCATCTTTAAACAATGTAGCACCTGCCCCCATACCTGCAATAATACGACCTTCAGCTAGCCAATCCAAACTAGCGAATAAATGTGCCATATATAGCGGATGCCTCCATGGAACTGCAACAGCAGTTCCCAATTTTAATTTTTTTGTTGCTGCAGCCAACCCTGCCAATACCACAAACGGTTCCACCAATGTGGCGCTTGATCCTTCAAAACCATGCCCATGAAACCGCAAGAAATGGTCCCTGACCCACACCGAATCAAATTCTAATTCTTCTGCTCTTTTTGCCCCTTCTATCATTGAAGAAGCAGAAGCATGTTCTCCAAAATGTGGTAGCAATAATCCATAACTAACTTTACCCATGTGTACTTCTTTGACGACTT
>CAWVSQ010000126.1:0-2807 GCA_963933005.1 uncultured euryarchaeote | reverse complement strand
AATAGGATCGTAACTTGCGCCCAATGTATAATCTTCAATATGAATGTCTCGGGGTGGGTGGACGCGGGTACCAAGGGCCCATATAACATCTGATTGATCGAAAACGTCGACGTCTTCGTCGACAACTATGATGTATTTTCCCAAGAATACGTTTTGGGGCATTTGACTGACTAATTGGCCTACTTGTTTTGCGTGGCCCGCGTACTCTTGTTTTATTGAAACTACGACCCATAGTCGGGTTGCTCCAGCGGGATCGCACCAGACATCTTTGATTCCAGGTACACCTAATTCCTCGAGGGCGTTTGCTATGTTTGCGGCGCGAATTGGACACCTGAAATAAGTTTCTTCTGCAGGAGGTTTAGCAGAGGGAGAACCTGTCAAAATAGGATTATTTCGGTGGTAAATTTTCTCTACATCAACTACCATTTCTTCTTTTTCGCCCCCAGCATAATAACCGAGAAATTCTCCGTAGGGACCTTCTAATCTGGTTTTATTAGGAGGGATATGGCCCTCAAGTACTATTTCCGCGTTTGCAGGGATTGGAAGTCCAGTTAACTGGCTCTGTATAACTTCGACCGGTTTTCCACGCCACCACCCCACAAAATCATACTCACATACACCGTGGGGTATTTCGACGGAAGATGCCCAATATAATTCGGGGTTGACACCGCAAACAATTGCGACGGGACATGGTTCACCGCGATCGTGGTATTTTTCCATGTGTTCCCGGCCGTGTTTACCACGAGAAGCCAGCATTCCTACTTCGTTGTTGGTGTGTATCATAGAGCGGTAGGTGCCTACATTTACCCAGCCAGTGTCAGGATCCTGAGTGATCACAAGATCGGCAGTTCCTATGTATTTTCCACCATCTTTTTCGTGCCACAGGGGGGAGGGGAAGATAGTCACATCTACATCTTTTCCTTCTTGAATGTTTTCTAAGATGGGACCATTTTTGACTATTTTTGGAGAGATTCCATCTCGATTTTTTAGTTTGTTCTGGATTCCTTTTGTAGTTTCTTTTAAAGTGTATTTTGGATCAAATCCAAATGTCAATGCAATTCTAGAGGGGGAACTAAGTATACAAGAAAGTACCCGATAGCCTGAGGGGTATCCGGGGATGTCATCGAACAATACTGCTTCAGATCCAGGGTTGCTTTGATATACATCACTAATCGCACCAATATCCTCTTCAATGTTTGCACCAGAGACCTTCTTTAGATCGCCTAATGCATCTACAGCATCGATCCAATCTCGTAAATCCGAAAATGCCATGGTGTTTCTGAAGCAGTTTGAGAAAATATCAATTATGATTTACACGGTGAGAAACAAAGAGCAAAACTCTTTTTCGGTACGTTTGGTAAGTAGCGTGTAGAATGGCGCTTCTCATAGACAATGAAACTGCTCAGAAAGTTTTGAATATTGCAGATTCTGTGGAAGTGATGGAAAATGCGTTTGTTCAATTGGGTAAAGGGGATGCAGCATTTCAGCCTAGAACTGACGTTCTTTCACCGGTTACAGGGAGAGGAGAGTTAGATTATTATTGGTGGCACTCTCTTATCGGTGCAACTTTAGAGCCCCCAAGGCTTGCTTTCCGTTTTGTATCAGACGTATACAGTTGGAGGAGGGATAAAGACGGCAAATTAAGAGAGATACAATACAATGTAGAAGAAGGAAAATCAATGGGTTTTGTTTTACTCTTTGATTCTACTAATGGAGAGATACTAGGGTTATTAAATGATGAAGCTCTGCAACATGCAAGAGTTGGTGCTACAGCAGGTGTTGCTTGTAAATATCTCTCTAGGAAAGATGCAGATTCTGTTGGAATAATTGGCTCGGGTGGCATGGCAAAAGTATATCTAGAATCGTTTTCTGCCGTTAGGGAATTAAATCAAGTGAAGGTATATTCGCCTACAGTTAGTCATAGGGAGGGGTTTGCAAAGGAGATGAGTGCCCTGTTAGGGATAGATGTTATACCAGTTTCTTCGCCGGAAAAGGCAGTGAAGAATGTAGATATAGTGGCAACGTGTACAAATGCTGGTGCCCCTGTGTTTATGGAGGATTATGTTTCAGAGGGGATATTTTTAGTGGATACTAAAAGTAATGAAGTCGACTCTAAAGCCGAGTCCATGTTTGACAAGATCATAGGGACGACACGGGAAGCGTATCTTGCGTCGGAAGATTATGTAGTTGGGCGGAAAGATTTACTTGAAAAGCACAAATTGCTTCATGGTAAAAGGGGATTCGAAATGAAAGACTATGTTACTCTAAGTGAAATAATTCAAGACCCATCGAAGGGGAGGAGCAAAGATGAAGAATCTATTTACTGCAACAATCGGTCTATGGGCATCCAATTTGCGGCAATTTGTGATTTGGTTCATCGCCGAAGTGTGGAAGAAGGACTTGGAATTGAGATTCCTAGTGAATGGTTCCAACAAGATCTAGATCGATCGTACTCATAGAATCGTGTGCAATGAGTATATCTAGTTAAATAGTGTCAGGGACGTTCGACCAATTCAATTATATTTCCGTCCGGGTCGTGTAAATTGGCAATTTTAGCTCCGCTGGCTACAGGGAGAGGTGGGCTTATGAATTCAATATCTTTAGACAGATTGGAGTACCAATCATCAATATTTTCGATTTGAAAGCATAAATGTGCTAGTCCGATGTCATGAATAGAAGAAGAAGAATGTACATTGGTATTTGGAGGACTAGAATATTCTTTCAGTTCGAGTGAAATGCCATCGTTTTCGAGGAATGCGATTTGAGCATTGACTCCATCTAGACCGAGAAGTCCATCTTGCGAATCG
>CAWVSQ010000125.1:0-2817 GCA_963933005.1 uncultured euryarchaeote | reverse complement strand
TTTATAAATCTATCCATATCATTCATAGTCATATCTTTACAATGAAATTTATCTTGTGTACTAGTGATTACATAAAAACATATTATTTCATCTCCAATAACATACGGCTGTGTAAGGACAAGATACAATCCCGCTGCAGTAGCTTTTAACATATCTGAAAATGCTACTGAAGAAAACGCCACTATTGATAGTGCATACACTCCTAAAAGAACCACAAGTGCATTTGTAGCAACATCTAGTTGTCCTAGAACTATCAAAACTGAAATATATATCACACTATATTTTGCAATCTTTGGAATGATTCCCACTTCTGATACTTTTATACCTCTTAAACTCCTCGAAACTACAATCTCTGCCTTGTCTCCTAATACAATTCCTGCTAAAAATATTATCAGAGAAACAAATACAGATGGAAAAATATCTGCAGTGGTGTCCACAACCCGTTGACTATAATTCACGTCTAACAATGTTAATGCTACCAAAACCGTCCCCCCTATGATCAACCACATACTTACTTTTGAAACCATGACGACAGTAGACGTCCCCATTTTTCCCATTGCCCTTTCCAACGACGTTCCCTCTACTGCTTTTGGGATCCCAATTTTTTCAAGTATTTTTTTACTCCTACGGGCAATTACTTGCGCCACGATTGCACCCACTATAAGCAAAAATGAGATTAATACTATCTCCTCTGTAAGGAGTGCCAAAATTTGTTCTCCAATCTCCATATCAGTATGCCTCTGGGTCTACTTCTAAAATTAACTCTCCACTTTTAAAACATCTAATCAAACCATCAGATTCCGAAAGGACAATTGAAATGGCACTCGTATCTTTAGTTATGGCGGCCCCTGCCATATGCCTAGTGCCTAAACCTTTTGGAATATTTAGTCCATCTGAAGACGCTTCTAAATATCTATATGCTGATACAATTTTTCCTTCATCTGAAATAACAAAAGCACCATCTAGTCGCGAAAATTCCTTCAGCATGACATTAACAATCGAATCTCCAACGTGAACGTGGGATTTCTCAAACGGATTGTATGATAAAGGGCAAGATTTATTCATGACCTTTCCTGCATCTCCTACTGTAAACAATGCCCCAACTGGTTCTCCATTTTGCCCCTTTTTACCCAGCTCGATTACTAACTCCAACACATCTCTAATGACTCCTGCATCCGACTTAGAACTCAAAAAGAAAGCATATATCCCAGAACTTAATTGAGACTCTTCCACCCGAATTTTCATAAATGAATCCAATTCATTGGAAAATAACTTAGAAATACAAACTACCTCGTCCCCATCAGAAACCATTCCATTCCGAATCGCCCCCTCTAGACCAAAACGAATTTTTTCTTTAATATCTTCGAATTCTAATGGAAGCTCGATAAAAGCCTCTGCACCCCACACATTTTCTCTCCCGATCACCACCACCTTCCGATCTATGCTTTCCACATATTTCTCATATTCTGCGACAGATGGATAGAATAGGGCCAGCACCTGATCCTCCGAAATAAAGTTCTCCACCATCTCTAGAATTCCTCCCATGGTCTACAACACTCCACGATGATGAAAAAGCTTTATGAAAACACCATCTAGCCAAAAAACTAATTTAGATAAGAATATGTCCACTGAACTCAAATAAATAACCACTACTATGTCTACAGAAGCAGACACCTCTGATGTAAGAAGTAAAATCACTCTATTTCTCACCCGAAACTTTCCTCAAATCGCAATGCACGGTGGGGACGCGGCGATAGAGGATATAAACGAAGATACTGGCGAAGTTTGGATTAGACTTGGGGGAATGTGCAGTGGCTGTGGTATTTCTCCTATGACAATTCAGGCCATTCGTCACCGAATGGTAATGGAAATAGATGAAATTAATGAAGTTTACGCAACCGCAGGAGGGGGTTTTGAGTACGACCCATTTGGCCCCCAAGGCGGAGAAGAAGATTACCCCGAAGTTCCATTCTAATTAGTCACTAATATTTCTGATAGCTTTTCAATTGGATGGGCAGGTTCATCCAAAAAATGACTTGCCAACTGTGCCCTGCACGAAGCACCACATGTAACCAACGTCCCATCTGGTTTCGAATTTATTTGATCGAATAAAACTTGCCCGATAGATTTACTCATAGAAATGTGCTCTGCTTCATATCCAAATGACCCTGCCATTCCACAACAACCAGAATTAATATCATCAACCGTGTATCCTACTTTTCTAAGTATATTCACTGCATGTTTTGATTTGTCAGATGCCTTTTGATGACAGTGGCCGTGGTATATCAAATGTTCTTTCGGTTCTCTATATTGTTCGATACTTCCAAAACGGTCTACATACTCACAAATATCGTATGTATTCTTTGAAACCTTTAGAACTTCTTCCCCCTCTAGTAAGTCTAGATAATCTGCAGAAACCATCTCTGCTTCTGATGGTTCTATTATAACTATGTCCCACCCCTCTTCTACAAACGGCGCTAAAATTTCCACATTTTTCTTAGCTATTTTTCTAGTGTTCTCTATGAACCCCTTTGAATATGAAGCTCTTCCAGTATCTGTAATTCCCTTTGCCATCTGAATTGAAAATCCAGCAGCTTCCAAAACTCTGGTGGCCGCAACACCCGTCTCAGGGCGAGTGTAATTTGTGAATATGTCTGGAATCAATAATACTCTGCGAAGATTCCCGTCTGAAGTTTTCGATTCCCTTCTGTTAAACCATTTCACAAATGTCTCACGATAAAAAACGGGAAGGTCCCGCTCACGTCCAATGCCCATTCCCCTTTCCAATATTATTTTCATTAATCCATTTTTTAAAAC
>CAWVSQ010000124.1:0-2819 GCA_963933005.1 uncultured euryarchaeote | reverse complement strand
CCAACTCTCCCCGTTCGTAAACCTCCACTGAATGATCTCCACTTTTCGATAGATGATATGCTATACTAGCACCTGCGATCCCGCCTCCTATGATTGCGATACTGGGCATAGATTCAAGTAACGCATCTAAAAAATATAAAGCTTACTCCTATATCTCCCTTAAAAAATATTACCCCTACTAATGTTTCGGGTTGACATCTTAGGGCTATCCTTTGGTTGCATCGATTTTAACTCATAAAATAGAAAACTCTCATATCAATTGGAATCTTATCCACTCATGTGGCCCCTAGCCGCCAAGATTTCACGTTGTTTTTACATTCGAAAAACTCTGATTATTTAGTATCTGGAATTCACAACAATAAGAAACTATTCCAATCAATTCTTGAAGTAAAATCCACAAAAGCGGGTGCTAGACCTTTGAGATTCAGGGTACAAGGGCGAACCAAAGAACAATTACGTCGCCCAGAAGATTTCATTGACCTTGCTAGAAATGCAAAAAAAATAAGAATATCTAGCCAGACAAAAAAAGAAAAACGCAATCAAATAAAATCTCTTTTATCTAGTTATGGTCTCCACGCAGAAGTCGTAAGAACTTGTCATTATTGTTCTTCTACAGGGGATTTTTCACCACTTATCGATTCCAATGTGATAGCGTCTCATCCAAATGAAATATGCTTATCATGTGCACTTTCTGAGCTCGAAACAGAATATTCTCCCAACGGTAACTGGACCAAAACGACGAAGAATCATATCCGGAAATTACTTTTGGATTTACAAGACTTAACACATGTCAAAAAAGCATTTTCAGGTGAACTAGATCCCCATTTAACCACCTTTGATCAAATAACCTCCGAACAACCACTAATCGCCCCACTTGATATTAAAAAATTAGACATTCATGACGATCTTCGAAAATCATTACTTGCACGATTTGACACACTACAGCCTATTCAAAGCCTTTCACTCCAAAATGGGTTATTGGACGGAGCCGATCAACTAATAGTCAGTTCTACAGGGACTGGAAAAACTTTAATTGGGGAGATAGCAGGTATAAATCGGGCTCTTAGTGGGAATGGGAAATTCTTATTTTTAGTCCCCTTAGTCGCCCTAGCAAATCAAAAATATCGCGATTTCAAGAAGTATTATGGGGATTCCCTTGATATCACTCTTCGAGTTGGGTCTAGCAGGGTGCGGGGAGACTCCTATCCATTTGACCCCCGTGCAGATGTTATCGTGGGAACCTATGAAGGAATAGATCATGCATTGAGAACTCACAAAGATCTCTCCCCTATAGGGACTGTCGTAATTGATGAAATCCATATGATAGCAGATCAATCTAGAGGACACGGTCTAGATGGTCTTATATCACGCTTGAAGCATCATTGCACATATAACTCTACCAAAATCTCCTCTTCTAATACTCAATGGGTATACCTATCTGCCACTGTTGGGAATCCAAATCATCTTGGATCTGCCCTCCATGCAACCACCCTTGAATTTAATACCCGAACTATACCTCTCGACCGCCACATCGCATTTTCCCTTCCCGGTCAAAAATATCAAATGATTAATGAACTTGTCCGCCGAGAATTCATGAACAAATCTTCAAATGGTTACAAAGGCCAAACAATCATATTCACAAATTCTAGGCAGAGGTGCCATGATATCTCCAATAAACTAACGTCCTCTTCCGCACCCTATCATGCAGGATTGGATTATCCTAAAAGAAAAAAAATAGAAGATAGATTTTCCGAAGGAAAAATAGCATCTGTCGTAACCACTGCTGCTCTATCTGCAGGTGTAGATTTCCCTGCATCCCAGGTCATTTTCGATTCATTAGCAATGGGGACTAATTGGCTCACTGCTCAAGAATTTCAGCAAATGCAGGGAAGAGCCGGACGGCCAACTTACCACGATAAAGGTTTGATCTATTTATTAGTCGAACCTGGGAAAATATATTCAAGAACCATGCGTCGTACTGAGGATCAAGTTGCATTTGACCTACTTACAAGTGATGTAGAAAACGTACATCCTTCGTACGATGAACAAGCCGCTATGAGCGAAACCCTCGCAAACATGGTCGTAGCACCTCAACATACTTCTTCTCTGAATTCTTCCATGGTAGGGGATATTCAAACAAAAATGGCTATACAAAATTTAATTAAATTTGGTCTAGCATCTGAAAACCATGCTACCCCTCTAGGTACTATAATATGTCAAAATTTTTTCACAGCAAAAGAAGCAGTTTCAATTATGGATGCGCTTAAAAATGACAAATCCCCTTCTGAAATAATCTCCATGATAGAATTGCTTAGGGCAGAGAACTGATTATTTTCAACACAAAATACAAAACGGTAGTTACGAGTATTAAGCTCTCTTTTGTTCATTCATGCGCGACGTGCTTCAAGATCTTTCAGATGGAAAAATAACCATCATAGAAGCGGAAGCAAAATTATTGGGGTATGCCACAAGTGAAGCTGGCAGGTTTGATGTCGCTAGAGAACAAAGACACGGTGTACCTGAAGGTATCCTTTGTGACGGAAAAACTACAGAAGAAATAGTCACTTTGGCGTCTATTGCACTAGAAACAACAGGACGGGCTATTATCACTAGAACTACTCCTGAAATTCAAGAAGCAGTCAAAGAAAATCTCCCCAAATCTGTAGAATTACACTCCCATTCAACCCCTCGTATAATCGTGGCAAAAACCCTCGAGTTTGAACCCCCCATTCTTGATGCAACCATCGCAATAGTGACTGCAGGTACTAGCGACCGCCCCATCGCTGAAGAAGCTGCTATTATTGCTTCTGAAATGGGTG
>CAWVSQ010000123.1:0-2838 GCA_963933005.1 uncultured euryarchaeote | reverse complement strand
GAGTGGGAGATGTAAAAGGGGTTGTTCAAGAGATAACGATGCTCGTGACGCGGGTAGAATCAAAAGATGAAGAATATATGATACCTAACGATCGTGTGTTTCGAGAAGGTGTGGCGACAAAAATTAATCAGGATTAGACAATATTTTTGCGGGAACGCCTACGGCAATGGAGCCATCGGAAATATCTTTGGTTACGACAGAATTTGCACCCACTTGGACGTCGTTTCCAATATGGACTCCTGGCAGAATTATTGAACCGGCCCCAATCATAGTACGCTCCCCAATAATGACTTCTCCAATACGACATTCATCTTGAAGGAATTCATGACAAAGGATTGTTGCGTCATAACCAATAATGGTATTGTCCCCTATCGTTATTAACTCAGGCCAAAATACATCGGGTGTAGATTCTAGACCCCAAGAAACGCCACTTCCAATGGTTACGCCTATGAGTCGGAAAAGCCAGTTTTTTACTCTCAGGCTAGGAAAATATCTGGCTAAATAGATGATAATGAAATTGAATGTCACTAATAGAGGATTTCTAAAAGAAGTCCACATCCAAAGTGAATTTTGAGTTCCAGGAGTTGGAAAACGTGTCAATCGCTGATGGCGTGAAATGGTAAGTTGATCTTTTACAGGAGGCACAATGGGAATTGGGAATTAAATAAGTTAACCTACTCGCTAGGTGGTAGTTGAATTGATGTGTTTTGAGAGCACCTCGGAAATGTAATCTGCAGCAGGTAGCTCTGCAAATTCGACATATCGGGCTATTTCTTGAACGGGGATGGGAGAAGAGGGGTCGTCTACTTTTTGTTCTAAAATGATTGTTGGAATACGACTAATACCGTATTCTTCGACTAAAGGTCCTTGTTTTTTTCCACCGGGTAAACGATTTACAGGGTATTGTTCTATGCAATTGGGATTGATATTTGCTGCAGATAGGGCTGCAGAAAAGTCAGGTAATTGTGCCCTACAGTCTTTACAGCCATCGTCACACCAAATTTTAAACACAAAGCTTGCATCTAGTTTGGATAGTGTAGTTACAGTTTCCAGATGGGCTGAAGCGTTCCAAACAGGGTTTGGGGCCATAGAATCAAGAGTCATTGTATCTAAAGGAGTCCTCAGATGCTTTAATATACTTGTTAAATGGGGCAATCATATCAGAAATTCGGAATCTAATAATCGGATTATAATTTGGGAACTTGAATCAGTATGGGGAGGGTCAAGAGTTGATAATTCCTCCCTGGTAGTGAAAATTGGTCGTGTTAGTTTCAAAATTTCTTCGGATCGTGAAAGATAATATATTTTGAGGAATTTTTTTGAAGTTCTTGGACGGATTTCTTCGTTCCGGATGGCGGTTGCCAGTTGTCGTGAAAGCCATTCTTTTTTATGGATACTAGGTTCGAGGACCAATGCTTCTTTCACATATCGCGATAGGTACCAGCTTAAATCGTTAAGCAAAGATACAGCAGCTCCGAGACTGATGGTAGTGAGATTTATAGAGTTTTCAAATGGAATAGTAATAGAGTAGGGAGAAAGTGCGTTCCGAGATACTTCATGTTCCATTAAAGTATTGAATAGATCCACATGTTCTGTACCGATTAAACGTACTTCTGTCACTATGGAGAGATATGGTCACGCTACTTTTTAAGTAGATCATTTTGAGAAAGGGGTGGTGAAGAGGTACTAGAAGGTGTGTAACTCACCAGAAACGACCCTATCAGTAATGGTGTGGATAGTGTCCAAGTTATGATCGACTATATCAAAAATTTGAGACTCTTCTACTTCGGTTAGGGGATTGCCATCATTGGTGACTACTTTTATATCTGCGATATGGGGTTGATCTATGGGAGCACTTATTTGAGATAATACACGAATAGATACGTCCTTGATTCTGCCGTGGGAAAATGAATCTACAATTTTATTTGCAACATCGTTGGAGAGTAGATTGTATATTTTTCCAACATGGTTCACGGGGTTTTTTCCAGAGGTAGCTTCCATTGACATTGATCTATTAGGAGTTATAAGTCCATTTGCCCTATTCCCACGCCCTACGGAACCATCATCTCCATGTTCTGCGCTAGTTCCCGTGACTGTTAAATAAAGGTTGTTTATATTAGATGGATCGTCATAAACGTCGGCACTATTTACAAAAATGGTTAGGTCTTTTTCGGTGTGTTTTCGTGTTAATTCGTAGACACTTTCGTGGATCTGATGAAGTATATCTTGGTAGTGACTCATATCGTTGACATAACGATCTACTAGTGCTGCTGCAATAGTCAATTGAATTTTGTCATGCTCTCGCAAGCCCATCACCTTGATGTCAGGCCCAATTGCAGGTTGGATTGCGTGGAAATTGGTATTAAGTTCTCGCTCGACATTTAGTACAATTGTCTCAATTTCAGAGAAAGGTGCATGGCCAACACCGAAGCTTGTATCATTAGATAAAGGAACATTTCCTAGGGAACCAAAAACATTTTGTAGAGCTCCGCTTCCTTCTCCAAATTTAACACTGAGTTTAACTCCAGTTTCAAGATTTAATTCGGGAACGGTATCTCTTAAATAATCTTTTGTGGCTTTTGTGGCTATATCAATGACAGGTACAGAAACGCCTTGATAAGTTGTGGTAGCACGACCAACTACGATTATTTCTATGGGTTTGAGGATTTCGCCCCCTCCAAATTTCTTAATCGAATTTCCCGCCACAAGTTGTGCTTCGTCGGTATTGTGGTGAAGTATTTTACCGAATTCTTCTATGTAACATTGGCAAAGGCTCCGCGAAACTGCTTCTGCGATTCCATCACAAATTGAGTCGGGGTGGCCGAGGCCTTTCCTCTC
>CAWVSQ010000122.1:0-2839 GCA_963933005.1 uncultured euryarchaeote | reverse complement strand
ACTCGACTGCTACTACATCGGGGAGGTCATTCTCAATTGTTTGAGTAACTAATTCCACGCTTTCTAGTGAAACATGAGAAGTTCCAAGAAGTTTGATGGAACCTACATGGGTTCCAGAATTCATGGGGTTGATTGTACGTTCTTTGGCTTACATGTATCGAATTGGTAGATCTATTTAAATACTACAAAGTTCAACGTGAAAGAGTATGTCCGAAGAGGTCCGCTTGTGCCCACCCACAGATCGTGAATGTACTTTGTGTGGTAGAAAGGAAGAATGGAATGCAGAAGATATTAATTGGGAAGTTGGGGAGGTAGAGGGTGAAAAGAAAATAGGAGAGACGTTTTGTATGCATGAGTGGGATATAACAGGAACCCATAAGTCAATTATAGAAGTGGTGTAATGGCCACGGGGTATGTAACAGTTCCAAGAGAGTTGTCTGAAAAAATATCATATGAAATTGTTGAAGATCATCTAGCTGTTTGTGTGAATATAATAGAATGTAATTCGATATATGAGTGGGGAGGTAGAATTCAAAATGAGGAGGAGTCCATACTTATAATTAAAACTTCGAATGAAATGTTCGAAGAAATGGTTTCAAGAATAGAGGGTTTGATTCCTTATGAAATCCCATGTATAGAGAGATTTGATGAAGATTGGACAGATGAAAAATTCAAGAAGTGGAGAGATGGATTTGTGAACGGAAATAAAGATGAGATTTAGTTTGTTTTTAAAGAAGAGAGAACTTCTAGTAATCCCGAAGCAGATGGTAGAGTAGTCACATTATTTGCTATTGCTTGGATATGCGGAGGGGCATTTGACACTGCGTAAGAGTTCCCTGTTGCGAGGAACAATGGGATATCATTTTCAGAATCCCCAATGGAAATGAAATCCATTGGATCAAGCCCAAGTCGTTTGGAAAGGGCGCGTAAACCAACCCCTTTGTCCACATCCTGAGGACCAATATGATAGGCATAGTTACTATCCACTACGTTGAGATCAAATTGACTAGCATATTTTTTAAGAAGGTCTAAAGAGACACTGTGAGAAGCTGCTATTTCTGTTTGCCTCCATCTATTTACTAGATCGGATCCGGGCCAGCCGTAATCGTTCCCATCACCGCGAAAGGCTTTATCAAAATCGCGCAGGGGTGAGAGATCATAAGTGGGAATGAGATCATTATTGTGTACTATGACACCTCCATTCTCTGCTACGACTAATATATCAATACCTATGTAATCGCAAAGTGCGATGGGGTAGGGCACTGCCTTCCCTGTTGCGACTACGATAGTACCATCCCAGCCTCTAAGGGCATCGAATATACGGCCTTCAATTGAACGGTCTTCTCTGGACATGGTTCCATCTATATCAATGGCTAGAGGTGGATTCATTGAATAGAGAATGTCAATACAAAAAAATGAGCCTATCGATTAGAAAGTTCCAAGAAAAATCTAATCAGGTAGAAGAGCCATACATCTGAGATAATATGTAGGGCACAAATGCCCCTGCCAAAAAAGAAAGTAAAATCAGGAAAATTGAGCTGAAGTTTGAAGAAGGGAGATTGGTAATTATTTCAGAAATTGGAAATCTGAAGGAACCCACCATTAGTGCAAGCAGAATGGACATGGTCGTTGCTCGATCTCGGGTTAAGGCAAATTTTACAAGTTTTGCAGAGTTGATTAGTCCAATGAAGAAACCAGAGCCAAATATAAAAAGAACCAATGTGGGTTTTAAGATGGTTTGATAATCTCCAACGAATAAAGTAGGTAAGGAAAATAAGAATTCATTAAGAGTTGTAAGCAAGAACTCATAAAAACCTAGAACATAAAGTAAAGCCGCCCCGGAAATTCCAGGGAGTAGCATCGCTAAACTGACCAATACACCGGAAATAAATATATAAATTGAACCGGGAGAAGTGTGAATGGCAGACACGTTTCCGGATAAGAAGAAAGAGGCGGAGAAAGCAAGAATGGCAGATATGATTCTAAAAATAGAATCCAAGTTGATTTCGTCGTAGAGTAGGATTAGAGACATTACCAAAATGCCTAGAAAAAATGAATTTGCAGAAGCGCGAAAATGCACAAATGCGAATGAAATGAAATTGGATAGGATTACTATGGCAGTCAATATTCCAATTGATAAAGGTATTAAAAATGGTAGATCTAATTCATTGATAGAATTCTGAAAATTGGACTTAAAAGAAGGATCCCTTGAACGGATTAGATTATATAAGAGGGATAGGTTGAATGCAGAAATGCAAGATAAAAGACGGTCATAGATGCCGATTATAAGTGCAATTGTACCCCCAGATAGTCCAGGGACTATATTTGCAGCCCCCATAAAAATGCCTTTGGCATATATATGAAGCATTTTCTTTAGTTTTCCATTCATGGTGTAGTTTCCTCAGGTATAATTGTGCCAATCTCACTGTCCCAAACGCAATTGCATAGTTCAAAGAAATCTTTTTCCAAGTCAATAGTGAGCTCGGGCCCGATACCATTTACAGAAGAATCAGGTACATGAATGGTCCCCGAATATGTTCCGAATTCTGTGGTAATATAATAAGGACCCACAGCGCGTACATCGACATTTGTATAACCATCTTGAGGTCCAAGTTCATCATAGCCTATTGTGGAGTAAGGAACTACCATCGTGAATTTTCCAGAAGCATCAGAGGCAGTATGTTGGATATATCGAAATGTAGAATTGGTTGTGGGTACATGCATTGCTACGACCCCAGATATAGGAGTATTTGGAGGGGCCGTGCCAGTAATGGTTGCACCAGGAACACGCTCAAAAATTTTAACCCAAGAAGAGGTGGTATGCACATAATAAGGGGAA
>CAWVSQ010000121.1:0-2840 GCA_963933005.1 uncultured euryarchaeote | reverse complement strand
GCCAGTCTTCCCAGATCACTTCTTCTAAAAGAGAGTTATTACGTACAGATATGGATCCTTCACAGACTTGATCGTAGTACCATTCTACATACATTGCCTCCCCTTCTACAAGACCATTTACAGCCAGTTGAGTATCTTGAGTGAGTTGGGGGGATGATTCGTCGATCGTATCCAAATGCCCTTCTTGATCTTGTAAAGCATGGACTAACTCATGGATAAGTACATCTTCTGCGATTACGATGAGATCATTGTCAAATTCATTGACAATTACAATTTGTTCATTGAAATAAACCCCTGCGATGCTTTGTCCAGATGTGTTTTCTAATTCTGATTCTGCTGCTTGATCTTCTCCTATTATAAAAATTGCCTCCCATACTTGATTGTTCCATGCAAAATGGTCGGGTTCTTCATCCTCAATTGTTGGGAGTGATTCGGCATTGACAGAAGTGATATTTGTTTTCATGAACTCGCTCGTGGTAGTCACATTAATGGGAATAAGTTTGTCAAATTCCAAATCTAGGATATATTCAGTGCGTGCATGGGCCCGGGATATATAGGGAAGGAATTCATCGTCGTTTAAACCGTCAGATTGGTCAATGGGGATTAAATCGTAGTGATAGTATCCATTTTCATACCCCACAGTGTCGGGTGTTTGAGAGGTGGAAGAAGCCACAGAATCTTGGACATTATAGATGTCAGAGATGAAATCTAATTGATTCGTTTCGTTCCAAAAAAAGGCAGGGTGAACTATACTTGCGATTAATAAAATTACTAAAATTACAGCAATGAGAGAATATTTCATTCAATGGAATCCTCATGCAGAGGCTGTCCACATTCAGGACAATGGTTATCTTCGTGGCGAAGTTTTATTGCAGCTCGTCGAACATCACGCATGATGCTTGAGATGCGATCTTCTGCATCTAATTCATCGTCTAACGATAGATCTATGCTTTCAACCTCTAGAAGAAATTTGGCAACTTCGGTCGATTCATACATTAAATCATCTAACTGATTTGCAGTGATAAAACCAGACATTGCACCGTATAGAAACGTAGCTCCAGACTTCTTTATTTTAGCTTCGAAAGCGTGCCGTGCTTGGTTGACTGCTTGGGGGGAATATGGTTTGGTCATGAAGGGGACTAATTCTGGTAAATGGGTACCTATTTTAGTCATTTCAATACCAGTCGCAGTTCTAAAATCAGAGCACAAACGTGCGATTGCCCATTCGCGGGCGGTGATGTAGGTTCGGTCTCTGAGAAATTTATTTACCCGGTCATAACTTGCTCTATCGATTTTGCTGAATCGATCATACGTGCGAACGTCTTCTGGAGTTGAAGAATCGGATACATTTTCTTGTGAAAAGTTAACTTCTTCTAGCCCATTCTCAGGTGGATCTTCAGCCATATTTTTTATTTAAACGGCAGACCAAAAAGAGTATCGCTAGACAGTGAGGGATATTTCGCATCGGTGGGACTTTATTGGCTCGAGCGATGAGAAAGGTATATGAAAGATGAACTTGTCAAAGGTCAAGAGATAGATCCAGAAAGAGCATCTCTATTGCCAGGAATGGGATTCTTCGTCCCAGAATCAATTTATCGGGAGCAGAAAGAAAAGGAGCTTGAAATTTCGCTCGGGGGGGCAAGAGTAGTGGTAGTTACAGATTCGGATGCAGATGGTTTGACCTGTGCGGCCCTCGTGCAGGAAGCTCAAAATGAAGCTATATGTGTCCCGACTAGTCCTTATGATTTAGGGGGCTGTCTTGGTCGAGTCGCCGCGTATGTTGAGCAAGGAGCCGAGATGTACATATGCGATCTCTGCCCAGATTCAATTGAGGAGATAGAACCGGGGTTGAGAGAATTATGCGAGAAAACTGATTTTATTATTTGGTGCGATCATCATAGATGGGACAATGATGTATGTGATTTTGTGGAGTCTCTAGGAATTCAAGTGGAGCTAGGAGATTCGTCCGAAGAATGTGCTGCTGATGTTGTATTTCGTGTGTTAAACGAAGATTTTTCTATGAAGATGAAAGAATTGGTAGAGGTTACTAGAGATCATGACTTATGGTTGTGTGAAGATGATCGGAGTGGATATTTGGCAGATTTTGCCATGTGGGCACCGGCTAAAGAATATATAGAAGTTGTCCGAGAATGTGGCGCGGATTTACCAGAAGTAATAATATCGTTTGTAGAAGAGAATAGAGAAGAAAAAAATGACCTGATTAAACGTGCCATAAATCGTGCTGAATATAAAAAAATAGGGAGACATACAGTGGGAATAACATATGGGAAATGTTCTCAGAATGAAGTCGCAGAAAGTATTCGAAGGGGTGGGGCTGATGTGTGTATGATAGTGAAACCAACAGGAGGAGTTAGTATTAGAGGAAGTGAGAAATTTGAGAGATGCCATGAGCTTGCAAGGATGTTTGAGGGCGGTGGGCATCCTAGAGCAGCGGGATGCATGCCAATTGAGTTCTCAGATTTACTTCATTATGCCGATCATTGGATAAGCCAGGGAGAAGAAACAAAAAAAGTATTAATTGAAGCTTTGGAGACGATGATAAGAGAGGGGGATGCAGAGTAAGAAAAAATTTAATTAAGCGGCGTCTTCTTCGACTTCTTCTGTAGAATTGACTAGATCTTCAATGGAAATTTTTCCTTTGTTTGACACTACAGTGTTGATTTGAGAGGTTTGTTCAGAGATTTCTCGGCCCCGTACAGTTATGCGTTTTCTCTCGCCAGATCGGAGAGAATTTTTGTGCTCAGATTTATCCGTAATTAATATTTTTCGAGGGGCTGGTCCTTTTATGTTTTTGCTGATCTGGCGTCCAATAACGTCGG
>CAWVSQ010000120.1:0-2848 GCA_963933005.1 uncultured euryarchaeote | reverse complement strand
TTTAAAATCACCATTTACAACCAATCCCTCTATCTCATTTCCTTTTTTTACAATCTCATTTACTTCTGAAGATTCGTAAAATCGAGCACCATGTTTTTCTGCTCTATGTGCAAATTCTTTAGCCAGGCTCACTGGTTCCATAAATCCCACATTTGGCTGATAAAGAGAACCCATAATTTTACTGTCATCCAAATACGGTACTATCGCCATCTTCTTCTTCAATTCCCCTTTCGCTATGTAACTAACTGGATCTTCTAGTATCATTCTCTCTTTATAGGGAACTGTTTCATCTTCCTCCCCCTCTTTTCTTTCCCCTGCATTCTTACCAGCGAGTGCTTCTGCACCCTCTTTCGTCGTCGAACAAAGTAATCTCCCTATTAACTTAAAGTGCAATTCGTTATCTGATTCCAGAAGAAATTTATTGTACAGTTCGGCACCATATCTTTTCATTTTCACTTCAGTAGCATTTCCGTAGTGACCAAACACCGCAGCAGACTTACTAGTAGTCTCTCCTGCCAACTTCCCCCGTTCGTAAACATCCACTGAATGATTTCCATTTTTTGACAGATGATATGCTATGCTAGCACCTGCGATCCCTCCTCCTATAATAGCGATCTTGGGCATAGATTCAAGTAACGCATCCAAATATAAAGCTCATTCTCCCAAGTTCCATTTTCCCATAACACCGACACTAGGTAGGCTATATCTACCAACTGATAGTTAGGAGGGCAATTCCTATAATAATCAACAAAGTCCCTACGATCAACGTCTTTGTTACCCTCTCCACTTTCCCCAACAATACCACTGCTATCAATGCAGTGAATAATGGCGCGGTTCCCAGAATGGGATCTGCTATTGAAACAGGCCCTATTATAAGTGCCTGAAATAATAGAAATAAAGCACAAAAAACAAATATTCCACTTAATAGGAAATTTTGATAGCTTTTAACATTACCTTTGTACAGTTCATGCCCTCTCCCAACCCAAACCCCATAAATGCCCACCGTGACCAATGCAGCTATTTCATTTATCGCCAATGCTTGAATGGCACTAATTGGCTCTACTACAAACCCAAATTTTCTAGCCACATTGCCCACCGCAAAAAGAAAAGCTGCAATAATTGGAAATGCAACATCACTTTTTTTCCATCCTGTTAGATTCCCACCCTTTGACCGAGTTATAAGTATAACTCCTATTACTACTAATATTACTCCTATCATCCCCGGAACTGTTATATTTTCCCCCAGAAAAACGACCGCAAGAACGACCACAAAAAGAGGGCGAGTATTCGTTATCGCGGTACAAACACTAGCTCCCATTCTATCCACTCCGTTGTAAAAAAGTAATGAACCAATACCTGCCGCAACTATTCCAGAAAACACAAAAGCCCCTATCACAATAATGGATATTCCCCGAATTGCCATCTCACCCTCTGACAGTACAAACAACAAAGACCATGCTAGTACCGTTCTAACCAAAAGAGTTTGAAATGTATTTTGTAACCAATTCCCCCCACTTTCCAAACCCTTTTTTGAAAATATTACCTCACTCCCTCTGAAAACAGCGCATGCCATTAACAACATATAAAACTCAGTTGGCCACGCAAACATCTATCTCAAAATAAACCACATTGTAGTATATGTTTGCCGAACGGCTCATTTACCCATTTTTAGTAAACTCTTTTTTCTTTCAAATTAAGATTACATATGGATTTCGACCTAGCCGATCAACAATGTCTCGCATGTTCTAGCGACGACGAGCCTCTCCCTCCTGAAGTCTATCTAGACTACCTAAAACAACTTGACACAGAAAAATGGAATGTCATAGACTACCATCATCTACACGGAGTGTATGCCTTCTCCGATTTTAAATCCGCTCTGTCCTTTTCCAATTCAGTAGGACTCTTAGCCGAAGAAGAATGGCACCATCCTGATATTCATCTCTCTTGGGGGAAAGTAGAAATCGATGTTTGGACTCACAAAATAAATGGACTACACAAAACCGATTTCGTTTTCGCTGCAAAAGTCGACCGGCTGTACGCAGCACTACCCCCGAATTAGTACAATCTTCTCTATTTTATCTAATTACCCAATGACCATTTGGTATCGGTATGCCCATCAAATCTAGTAATCGATACGTTTTCATAAAGTTCCGTTTGATCCCCATCTATTATTTGTTTAGATATGATATTTCCCACCGCTGGAGAGAGTTGGATTCCTGAAGAGTCAAACGCGGCAATGGAGAAACCTTTCACTTCTGTCCAACCCACAATGGGGACTCCATCAGATACGCCCGATCGAATCCCAACCCATTCCTTTACTACTTTGGCCTTTTTCAAAATAGGGAAGAATCCTGTCGCAAACCGGAGCATTTTCTCTTTTAGTTCTGCTGGTATTTCGTCATTTATCTCTCTCGGATTGTATTCCTTAGCACTATCCCCATAAGCCCCAACATACACTGTTTTCTTATCCCTTCCTACCACATACACTCCCGATTCAATATTCTGGAACAATGGAAGTACCACTTTCATCGGATTGGGCATCTCCATCACCAATATGGGGGCCAATGTGTGTGTTACTGGCAATTCAATCCCTATCGATCTAGCCATTGAGGGATTCCATGGCCCTGCGGCGCATACAATTCCATCTACTTCTTTAAAATCACCATTTACAACCAATCCATCTATCTCATTTCCTTTTTTTACTATCTCATTTACTTCTGAATATTCGTGAACTTGAGCACCATGCCTTTTTGCTCTATCTACAAATTCTTTAGCCATGCCCACTGGCTCGAAAAATCCCACATTTGGCTGATAAAGAGAACCCATAATTTTACTGTCATCCAAATAC
>CAWVSQ010000119.1:0-2849 GCA_963933005.1 uncultured euryarchaeote | reverse complement strand
TTTGTACAATCCTGGCCAAAAATCAAGATTTATGAAGAGATTGGAACTACAGTTAAAGAGCGAGAAATATCAGCGAAGAATATTAATTATTACGTGGCGGGAGATGCAGATGCGATACCGGAATTTTCCACTAGTAAAGATGAAGAATTCGATCGAATTAAATGGGATAAAATTCCAAGCTTACACGAGGTAATAGTAGGTAAAATAAAAAGAGAAAAGTTAGAGGATAGAACGGCATTTTATAATCGTGGTTTTGGGACTCAATTTGCTGCTGCGGGGTGGGCTTTGCATCAGTTGGCAGAAAAAGAAGACATAGGCCATGTAGTTCCCACCCAGTGGTTTGAACAAGAAATACAAGGTACATGAGAAGTGTTGGAGATGGAAATTGGAAGGGGGACTCTTGTTGGGAGACCCCGATAGTCTTTAGTAGACAGATTGATTACCAATAGCAATGGCAGAGATCTGCTCAACGTGTGGGTTACCCGAGGAGCTTTGCATTTGTGAGGACGTGGCAAAAGAATCTCAACAGATAACGATCCGTACAGACACTAGAAGGTATGGAAAGGCCGTGACAGTTATCCAAGGTTTTGATCCAAAAGATGTTGATCTGGGGAGTCTTGCTTCGTCTCTAAAAGCTAAGTTTGCTTGCGGAGGTACCGTTGAAAACGGATCAATAGAGTTACAAGGAGACCATACTGCAAGAGTTATAAAATTCCTTCAAGAGAAGGGATTTACCGTGGCATAAGGCCTATTGAGTAGAAAGAAGTAGGTTAAATCGTATGGTTAATGACAAAGTTGCAGTTTTGATTGCCGCAGGCACGGGAATGGGTGCAGAAACAGCTAAAAAATTAGCTTCAGAGGGGTTTAAAGTATCAATACTTTCTTCATCGGGGAGGGGAGAAGCATTGGCAAAAGAGCTTGGTGGTTTCGGTGTGACAGGTTCTAATCAATCGAAAGGGGACATAAAGAAGCTTATTGATGGCACTATTGATAGGTGGGGAAGAGTTGATATTCTAGTAAATAGTGCAGGTCATGGGCCCAAAGGTCCGATTCTAGATATTTCAGATGAGGAGTGGTATAAGGGCATGGACACATATTTTATGAATGTAGTTCATGCTGCCCAATTGGTTACCCCGGTTATGCAATCCCAAGGATCTGGAGTTATAATCAACATATCTACTTTCGCAGCATTTGAACCAGACCCCATGTTCCCAACTTCGGTCATATTTAGATCTGCTTTGGCAGCATTCACCAAAATATTTGCAGATGAATATGCTTCTAAAAATATTAGGATGAATAACATATTGCCAGGTTTTATCAATAGCAAGGGGCTACCCGAAAAAGAAGAAATCAAATCTAGAATTCCATTGAATCGGTATGGGACAACTGGGGAAATATCTAGTTTGGTGAGTTTTTTAGCATCTGATGGTGCGGCATATATCACAGGTCAAAATATTCGTGTAGATGGCGGCATTACCAGATCTGTTTGAAGTGATATTCTGTCTGATTGAATAGAAAAATAAAACGTCACATTTAGACAGATCAAAAACTAACAGGCCATACGGATTAAAAAGATTATGTGTGATGATCACCCCCATAGAACAGATGGCGGAAAGGGTATAACTGTACAACAGGCAGTAGATGCTGCTTTTGAAAAAACATTTAGTGGAAAGAGGACGTACATAACAGCTCTTGAAACAGATAGATATGATTATAAAGATGTCTGGGAGAGCCTCAGAGATCCTGAAAAAAGATTGATTCGGGGGAGTGAAATACCAATGAAGGCTAAATCTTCGCCTCCAGAGGGATCCCAGACGTGGGGCAAACAATATGTGAGACCGTGGTCGGGCATAACTCAGTCGTTACAGTTGCATTTGAGGGTTCTTGCGCCCGAAGGACATGGGAAAAAACATTATCATCAAAATGAAGCTATGTTGTACATCCTAGAAGGGGAAGGTTATGAGATTCATGATGGGCAAGAATATAAATGGGAAGCAGGAGACCTTGCAATTATAAGAGGCGGAACGGTTCATCGGCATTTTAGTGCAGATCCAGAAAAATTGTGCAAAGGTTTAATTATAAAACCAAAGGGAATATGTCAATTTTTGCATCTTCTATACCAAGGATTTGCAGAAAATTATCCCTCAGAGAGGTGTAACGTGAATTCGGAATGGACACCTGATGAGCTTTGGACAGATAAAAAACAATTGTATCACGCAGGGGATTTACTCGATGCGATATCACATAGAGAGGATGTGCAAAAGGAACGTGTTAAGGAGAGAGTATAATATGACAGAAGGGTACAAACACAAAGAAGAAAAATTATCCTACAACAAGGGTGAGAAAGTGGCTTCATATTATAGTGAAGCGATAGAAAAATCAAAATTGAATCCAATTGCTCAGCACGGAAGTGGGCCTGATAAGAAAGTCATTAAACCAGAAGAAATGCCGTGGGAATATTCAAAACAAGGTATATTGAAACATATCGTGAATGAAAAATTAGCTAAAGAGTTGGGTGTTGCGGTTAGAGGGACGGACATATATATGCAAGTTATACCCCCAGGAGGCCGATCGGGGAAACATCGCCACATGAGCGAAGAACTAATTTTTATTCTAGAAGGAGAAGGGTACGATCTTCATTGGGATCCCACACTACACGTGGGACAAGATGTGGCGCATTGGACATATCCAGAAGAATCATTGAGGTTTGATTGGATACCAGAAGATGTGATATACATTCCGACAAATACAGTTCACCAGCATTTTAATAAAAGCGAAGAAGTTCCAGCAAGAATTCTTTGTTGCCAGAATAGAGTTTACAATACACTTGGGTATGGTATGGAAGATTT
>CAWVSQ010000118.1:0-2912 GCA_963933005.1 uncultured euryarchaeote | reverse complement strand
TAGAATCATTAGTTCTCGAACGTGTAGCACTTCTCAATCTATCTAAATGACCCCTTTTTCATTTCCTGTAGTTTTATCCACTAGCACGTCATATAGGGGTTAGGTAAAATCAATGAACCGCCTCTTACGACAAACCTCATTCGCTATAGTTATGTTAACAATAGATATTCTTGTATTATCGCCCCTTTTCTATTTCCGTGTCAATGGAATACCTGAAATGTCCCCGATACTCGCTGGCGCTGGTGGTTGGGGATATCCCGGCCCAGGAGTCATGTTTGTAAATGTTTTACTCATTTGGCTCCTTTACGTCGGAATCTTCAATGTATTTCTCCAAGATTATGGGGGGAATATAGGCAAGAGATTGGCAAAAGCGATATTCGACAAATACGTATAATGCTTTCTCCGATGTATCTATCTCTCACTCTTAATTAGAACCTCCCCTATGACAAATTCGATAGGATCCCGGATTCCTTCAAAGTTAGGGGAAATTTTTGTCACTGGTTCTGGCAGTTTCATCGATGACATGGCATTTCCAGGAATGCTACATGCACGTTTTGTTCGTTGTCCCCATCCCCATGCAGAAATAGTTTCAGTAGATATTTCTTCAGCTCTTTCTATCCCCGGCGTCGAATTGGTCTGGACCTGGGAAGACCTGTCCCCTTATCTAAATTCTAACTATTTTGGACATGACCTCCTCGATGAGGTACCTCTTGTTATTGATAGGGCCCGTTATGTTGGTGATGAAGTTGCAATAGTTCTAGCTCAGGACGCCCACACAGCAATTGAAGCATCCGAAGCTGTTAATATCACCTACAAATCTCTCCCCGCAGTTACTAATGTAGAAGATGCTCTATCGTCTACATCTCCGATATTACATCCTCGCCTGGATTTGGACCCAATTTCTTCTGTAAAAGGAAACTTATTGCACTCTTTTTCAATCAAAACTGGGGATATCAAAACCGCTTTAAAATCCCCTCATATTTCTGTATCTGGTTCTTTCAAAACCAATCGAACTAGCCCCTCCGCGCTCGAGCCCCACGGTGTTATAGCTAGCTATTCCTCTGGAAGGGGGTTGACTATCCATTCCCCTAATCAAAAACCCCATTCAATGGTAACACACCTAGAAAATATATTTGGATTTGAACCCGGAACTATCACCTGGAATGTCCCTGATATTGGTGGTTCTTTTGGTACTAAAGCAGAATTACTCTCTCATGAAATTTGTGCAGCTGCACTTACAATCGCAACTCACAAACCCGTAAAAATAATTCTCGACCGATTGGAAGAATTGCAAACAGGACGGGGACGGCCAGAAGAACATTTTGAGGCATGCCTAACCGCAGATAAAAATGGGAATTTTATATCACTTACAGTTGACATGATTCAAAATACTGGGGCATATGCTTCATACGGAATTCACACTTCTGAAACACCTGGACTTCTCGCAGCTTGCCCCTACTTAATCGAGCACCAAAATATATCTGGAAAGGTCGTTTATACAAATGTAGTACCCTCTGGAGCTGTCAGGGGGTTCGGCGATTCACAATATACTTTTGTCAGAGAACAACTCGTTGATGCACTTTCTAGAAAACTCAATAGAGATCCTATCGATTTAAGACTGCAAAACATAGCTACTAAAGAACAAATGCCACTTACAACAGCAACTGGAATTAAATGGAGAAACACCGATTTACCTTCTTGTATTAATGCGGTAAGGGATTCTCTAATTCTTCCTTCAATCCCTCCCCCCAAAAATAAACTCCGAGGTATGGGAATCGCCGTTTCTGTCAAACGAAATGGAAAAAAAGGTGCCAATTCTGACTTTTCTAAAGCCACCATTGAGGTCAATAACAAAGGCACGGTTTACATATATTCAGACGTTATTAGTGTTGGCCAGGGGACAGAAACTAGTCTTGCACAAATAGCATCAGAAATTTTAGGCGTTTCTCAAAAGAGAATCAAAGTTATAACCGGAAATACAGATACAATCGCAGATGGTCACGGCGTCGGTGCCGATAGAGGCACAGTTTTCATTGGAAGTGCCACAGCGAAAGCAGCAGAAAATCTTAGAGAAAAAATCACCAAAATTGCATCTAAATTCTTGCGAATCGATCCCATAAATGTAGTCCTCTCGGATGATAAAATATTCGACTCATCTAACCCAAACCACGGAATGGACTTCACAGAATTTGCTCACCGCGCTAGATTCGATGACCCTTCAACTAAACTAGATAAAAATGAAACCGGAGTGTCTCTAATAGGGCACGCAACTTTCGAAAGTTTAGAAGCACAAACCGTAGATTCAAACACCCGATTGGGAAATGTTTCTCACACCTACACTCATTCTTCTGTTGGTGTTATCATAGACGTAGATCTAGGTACTGGTGATATAGATATAGTTGATATATGTGTCGCAGAGGATCTAGGTTGCGTGATCAATCCACTCTTAGTTGAGGGCCAAATTCAAGGATGCATCGGACACGCAACTGGAGACGTTTTACTTGAGAACTTCACTTACGATGCTCATGGATATCCTCACAACGGGACTCTAGTTGACTATCATCTTCCAACTACTGTAGACGTACCTTTGCTAACCAAAATGCACAAAATTGAATCCCCAGATCCTGCCACTTCCCATGGACAAAGAGGCGCAGGAGAAGGTGCATTATTGCCATTCCCTGCTGCAATAGCCAATGCTGTTTATGATGCAACCGGAGTTCGTTTTAGAGAACTACCTCTGTCTCCTCAAAAAATTCTCCCATCTCTAATAGAACACGGACTTTCAACCCACAAAAAATTATAGTTTACTGCTTTAATTTTATTCGCTAATAATAATCCATTGTGGCCATAATCATGATTTGCTGACCAAGAAACAAACCTGCATATGATAAACTTTTCTCCCTTTTTGAGAT
>CAWVSQ010000117.1:0-2917 GCA_963933005.1 uncultured euryarchaeote | reverse complement strand
ACCAGCGATGTGTGTACTTCCAGTCAGTGCGTGGCAGACTAAGATGGCATTATCTCCAGTGAATTCGCCATAGGTTTCATATGCCAACGTCAGATTTGAAATGGATTCGCCGCATGTAAATGTGAATTCACCCAAATCCACTGTATCTCTTGTGATGTTCATAGTGTTCTCCTCTTTGTAGACCAAAGTTTTGTATTATGTATATTTATGTGGGGTAATATAACTGTTACGTATAATTATTTGGATAAATATAACTAATAATTACGGATTTTTGTTGGGGAAATGGATAGAGGTCATAGTATTTTTTCTGCTATATCAAGAGCTGAATCAATGTCGACATCAACTCCACAGTCACATAAGGCCTCGCCAATAGTTTGGATTCCGCGGAGTACTTGGGGGGTGGAAAGGTCTCCCATGTTAGACACACGTAAGATGCGATTTTTTATATGCGCATGCCCTCCACTAATAGTAACATTTCTTTGTTTTATTGCATTGAATAAATTCGAAGAATCGCTAGATAGAGTGTCAGGTAGAGTGACAACTGTTACTGTGTTTGAGTAATTACTATAATCATTTAAATTGGGAAACATAGGAAGTCCCATATTTTCTAATGCTGCACGATTTGCTTGGGCTTGTGTCCTGTGGCGAGAGATTCTGTTTTGGATTCCTTCTTTTTTTATGTTGTCTAGTGCAACTACGAAGGCGCGTACTAGAGGTACAGCACTAGTGAATGGTGTTTTGTTTTGTTTTGTCGTTTTGACATACGAGGGTAAATCTTGATAATATCCAGCGTGGGTATTATCAAAAGATTCAAGTGCATTTTCAGTGGCAAAAATTGCGCTTATTCCCGGGGGGGCGGCTAACGCTTTTTGTGCATCTGCTACGACTACATCTACACCCCATTCGTCTATTTTAAACTCATCCCCACCGATACAAGAAACCCCATCTACCACGAAAAATGCCCCATTTTCTTTCGCTATTTCTCCGACTTCTTTAACAGGGTTCGTGATTCCTGTGGAGGTGTCTTGGTGGACCATTGCGACTATATGGGTATTGGGAGTGATTGTTTCTTTGATGGAATCCATGTCAAAGGAATCTCCCCAATTTGCCCTGATGGGTTTGACCAAACAATTCCGATCTGCTATATCTACAAAACGTTGTCCGAATTTTCCATTATCTAGTGCAACTACTTCATCTTTTGGACCAGCTAGGTTGGTTATTGCGGCTTCCATCCCCATGGTTGCAGTTCCCATAAGTGGTATACTCATTCCATCATCGTTACTAGAACTCCCATCAACTGTAGAATGTTGAAACACATAATCCAAACCATCCCTAAATTGTTGATATGTTTCTGCGAACTCGGGGGACCTATGAGAAACTAAGGTACGGGACATTGCATCTCTTACATTTTTTGAGAGAGGTACGGGTCCGGGGTTTAGCATCAAAAAGTCTTCGACCATATTCGGAGTACTTTTGAACTGGAATTAAACTCATCGAGTTAGGTTTTATTGGCAATGTAAGATATTGTAAGAAATTTAAGTCCAAATACCCACATTTCATGAGTTGCGATTATAGTTTCGGAAAATGAATTCATTGTGGGAGAGGATGCAGAAGGTAAAACTTGGAATCTTTGGGATAAAGGAAGGGATATCGACCACATAGGAGTGACCAAATAGATTCCTCCATCTCCTGTGGAAGGCATGGTGTTTAATTCGATTCCGGATTCAAAATTTTTGATATTTAGCACAGTGCTGAGATTGGAAAATGGCAATGGTGCTGCTATATTGACATACGTCGTGGATTCTTTTTTGTGAGTAGCGTAGAATGCGACGAAGATAGTTTCATTGTGGGTATTGGTTCGGATCCATGCCCGAGTCCCATTTCGAGGGTCAATTGAAGAGGGGATAGTAACAAATTCACTTTTCATTTCATGAAATTCGCCGCCCCTTCTCGGGAGATTTAATTGTTGGATATAGGAAGTGACATAACTAATCAAGAATGCCCCAGTTTTGAATGGAAAATGCCAAAATACTCTGTAATGAAGAGTATAAGAAGAGGTTTCTTCGTAAAAATGTTTGACCAAAGGAGAAAGTAGGGTGGGGTCAAAATTTGGTCCAGAAAAATGTTTTATATCATCTACCTCACCAAGGGGCGGGGGGGAGACGGGGAGGGCATAATTTGACAAATAATCACTGCCTATTTTGATATTTCCAAAAAGGGGGCTAAAGGGTATTTTTGTTGTGACTTTATGATGTCTATTAAGAAAATAACCTAAAAAAAATAAAAAAAGTATGGAGAAAAACCAAATGTCAAAAATTTCCATGGGTTGATAAATCGGGAGAGTGGGATTTGGTTTTATTTCAGTGGATTTTGACTAGGATTAAGGAGGTTTACCAACAATCCATTTTGTGCATGTAATCTATTTTCTGCCTGGGTCCATACTAAAGATCTATCTCCATCAAGTATATCTGTAGAAATTTCTTCGCCCCTATGTGCAGGTAAACAATGCATAACTAAAGCTTCGGTTTTATCTAGCAATTTAGAATTTATTTGGAAACCATCGAAGTCAGATAAACGTTTGTCCCTTGAAGATTCTTCGCCCATACTAACCCATGTGTCAGTGTACACCACATCGGCTTCTGAAACCGCTTTTTTTGGATCATTTGTTGCAGAAAAAGAAATTCCAGAAGATTCTATTTTAGATAAAGTTTCGGATGAAAGTTCATATCCTTTGGGAGTGGCTACGACTAGATCTATCCCCATAATGGAACATGCCCTAGCGAAAGAATTTGCGACGTTATTACCATCTCCAACCCAGGTTGCTTGGATATCAAAATTTCCAAAAGTCTCATAAATAGTTAGTAAATCTGCTAGGGCTTGGCAGGGGTGAGATTTATCTGATAAACCATTAATAATA
>CAWVSQ010000116.1:0-2935 GCA_963933005.1 uncultured euryarchaeote | reverse complement strand
GATGGCCATCATGCGCATTTCTCACCCCGATGTGATCGAATTCATTCATGCCAAAAATAAAGATGTATCACTTGCACATTCGCTTAGGCTAAATGACCCAGATGATTACACATATACTACATTTAATGAGGCACTAGAAGAAGCTAGGACGCTTCTTGATTCAGAAGGAAGAGTTCCCAAACATCTTAGGAATGCAGTGGAGGGTCACTTGTCCAACTTCAATGTCTCCGTGGGAGTGACTGACGAGTTCATGGAAGCATTAGAAAACGGCAAAGAATACACACTATTAAATCCCCGTACTGGAGAACCGCATATTGCGACAAAATATACTTTAGAAATGTATGACAGATACGATCTAGGTGACTATGTAAAAGTTGGAAAGCCTCTATCCATCCCTGCACCAATTTTGTGGGAACGGATTGTAGAAGGTGCGTGGGAAAATGGTGAACCGGGTATAATATATCTTGACCGCGTGAATCAAGCCCACTCGTTCCCTGTTGAATCTACACCCACGGGAGATTCGTCTCCTTATGAAATTTTGGCTACGAACCCATGTGGAGAACAGCCATTGATGGAATATGAGGCATGTAATTTAGGGCACATCAATCTGTCCACCATTGCATCTTTGAATGCCCCAGATTGGAGGACCTGGTCAAACGAAAATGGAAGAGAAAATAGAGAACTCAAAGAGTTGATGGCTGATTTTATTCAGAAGGCAATAGACATTGATGAATTTGATAGGCGGATTAGATTGGGTACGCGTTTTCTTGAAAATGTATGTACCATGTCCGATTTCCCAGTGGATAGAATTGAAGAAACGGTTTACAATAATAGGAAAATAGGATTGGGCATAATGGGGTTGGCTCAATTGTATGTTCAGCTTGGTTTGAAATATGGATCTCCAGAAGGAAATGAACTAGCTAGACAGGTTATGATTTACATCAACCATATGTCCAAATGGACTTCTCATGAATTGGCAGAAATAAGAGGTTCGTTTGAGAATTGGCCAGATTCAAAATATGCAGATCCGGTAAAGTATGCAGAATGGTTTACGAAAGAAACGGGGTTGGACCCAGAAGATTGGAAAGGCGGATTTGCAATACGAAATCACAATACCACCACGATAGCCCCCACGGGGACGACTAGTATGATTGCAAATACAACGGGGGGGTGCGAACCAATATACAGTGTAGCATATTATAAAAATGTATCAGATGATGTTCAAGGAGATGAAATGCTCGTTGAATTTGATGATTATTTTTTAAGGACAATAGAAGCAAATGGGATCGATGTTGATGAAGTAAAAAAAGAAGCATTGGCCCAAATGCAAAATAATGAGTTCAAAGGAATTGGAGGATTGTCAACAGTTCCCGATGCCATTGGAGAATTGTTTGTTGTATCTTCTGAAGTTTCTGCGATAGAGCATGCGAGTGTTCAGTGTGCATGCCAGGAAGGTGTTGATTCGGCAATCTCTAAAACGTGTAATTTTCCAAATGATGCAACGGCAGAAGAAATGGACGAAGTATATCGCTACATTTACAAAAATGGTGGGAAAGGAGTGACAGTATATAGAGATGGGTCTAGAACTAAACAAGTTCTCACCACCCGGGCGCAAAATGCAGAATTTATAGAATCTGGAGAGGGTGGATCGGCAGATCACCTACTAGAGTACATTGACGCTCACTTTGATAGCTTATCAGACTTCTTGAATCATGAAACTATTCGTGCTAAAATTACAGAAGAATGGAAACACCATGGGGAAGATCTCAGCATATGGGATGTTCCAGCGCTTGCTTATGGAAAATCTCGGAAAAGGCCTCGCCCAGGTGTTCTTTACGGACTCACCCAAAGAATAGATACAGGGTATGGAAAATTATATGTGAATATAAATGAAGATGATCAAGGCCGGCCGTTTGAATTATTTGCAAATATTGGGAATTCGGGAGGGTTTACGGCTAGTTTCACGGAAGCATTGGCAAAAATAGTGTCAACTGCATTGAGATCGGGAGTGGATCCCCGGGAAATTGCAGGAGAATTAAAAGGAATACGGTCGCCTAAAATTGCATGGGATAGAGGGGGACAAATTCAATCCATACCAGATGCGATAGGTACCGCTATGAAACGATATCTGGATGGTGAAATTCACAAAGATTATCCTCAGCAAAAGAACTTGTCTGAAATTAATAAACAAGATGCAAATCAAGAGGCTATAAAGAAAGTTACCCCAATAGTAGTAGACGTGACCCAATCATTGATTGATGCGGGTGAAAGCCCAGAATGTCCTTCTTGTGGGTCATTGACATTGAATTTCTCAGAGGGTTGTAAAACGTGTGAATCGTGCGGATGGTCCGAGTGCTAGATCTTTTTTAAAAGAAAAGATAATGTAAAAAGTTTTTAATTGTTAAGGGGATTAACTAGTACATGCATGGTTCGAAACTTTTAGTTTCAGTATTAGAGGACACAGGGGTAGATTGTGCGTTTGGATTGGCAGGATCTACCAATCTAGGCATTCTTGATGAAATTGCAAAGAGCAAGATTAAATTTTACACTACGCGACATGAACAAGTTGCAGCAGGAATGGCAACAGGATATGCACTTGCAACAAGGAAACCAACTGCAGCAGTGGTCCACGTGGGGCCGGGGGCTGCGAATATGGTACTGGGAATTGCTTCAGCATATAGAGAAAATGTTCCAGTCATTGCGATAACCGGGAATGAACCTAGCTACAACCTTGGACGGAATGTGAAACACGAATGGGACGTACTCCAAATTTTTGAACGTATTACCAAATACAATGTTCGCATGGGGAGAGAAAATGCACATGATCAGATTCGAGATGCCGTAACACAATCTGTTACTGGAATTCCGGGTCCAGTGCACATAGATGTGCCACATAATTTGGAAAATGAAACATTCCCAGATCTTGATGAAAAAT
>CAWVSQ010000115.1:0-2950 GCA_963933005.1 uncultured euryarchaeote | reverse complement strand
TGGTAAATCTTCATCTAAAACATCAATTTGTTTAAAATCCACCGATTTATCTAAATTATCCGGAGTCCCAAGATACTCATTATCAATTGCAATAACTTCATTTTGAACTGCTAATTTATTTGCTAGATTTGATCCAATAAATCCCGCCCCTCCTGTGACAAGAATGGTCAAATCTTTCATACCTATTCCTCTAGATCAATCTACTTAAACATTAACGTAACTAATCTTCGCTGACATTCGACAAGACTCATTGCGTGATTATGGAAAATAAATATCCTCAAGTTAGCGTGAATTATCCCGCTAGTACTACATTTGACGAATTCCGATCAACAGTAAATGCAATCGAAAACTTACACTACGATGGTTTAACAGTCTCCGATCAATCTTTGCGTAGGAATACGTATGCTTGGTCTGCATTCGCGGCACATAACACCAATCGTATATGGATTGGTCCTGCAGTAACCAATCCATTTTCTCGCAATCCTGGATTAACTGCAGCCTCTATAGCAACTATCGACGAAATCTCCAACGGGCGGGCAGTACTTGGAATCGGACTAGGGGGGCACGGGGTAGGTCCTTTCGGCTATGATCAAACAAGATCTATAGGAGCTTGTAAAGATGCAATAATAGCAATACGAAGTTTACTTTCTGGAGAAAAAACAACAATGCTGCGCGACGAATTTGAACTCCATGATGCTTCGCTTGAATTCAATCCTCCCTCTTCTTCCATTCCCATTTATGTCGGTGGTCGGGGGCCCTTACTTTTATCCCTAGCAGGTAAATTCGCAGATGGGGTTTTCATCGGAGGCGGTCTACTTTCTTCAAAAGGAATGGACTATGCCCGTGATAGAATCTCTATTGGGGCAAAATCTGTCAATAGAAACATAAACGATATTGACTTGAGATGTTTTGCTTCACTCTCAATAGCATCCGACGCAGACGTAGCTCTGGATGGGGTGACGCGGCATATCGCAACTAGAGTTTCAAATCAAGCAAATTTAGAGGCCTTACAACGTGGAGGTGCATCCCTCAAAGAAATAGAACATGTAGTCAATCTAGACCTAGATTCCCTAACAACAAAAGATCTAAGAGACGAAGTTCCTTTTTCCATCATCGAACAATTTGTACTCTGCGGAACTCCTGAGTATTGTTCTGAACGATTTCATTCCTTTTTCGAATCAGGAATAACTAATTTCACCGTCGTAGCCCGGGTCAATGATGAAAATGGTAGATTTAAAAGTCTAAAACTTTTTTCAGATCTGGTACTTTCCCCTTTCTTTTGTTAATCCTTATATCTATGCCCCCCTTCTATCTACACCTTAACCGTGGCTACCTTTTATCTCCCCGTTGAATTGACCAGTGTACAAAAACAAATTCTCACCGCCCTTGTCAATCTCTTTTCAGTATATGGCTTTTCTACAAACGAAAAATCAATTAAAGGAGAAGAAATTGCAAGAGAAATTGGAAAAAATCCTGGTACTATTCGAAATCAAATGCAAAGTCTAAAAGCTCTACGTTTAGTGGAAGGTGTCCCTGGCCCTCATGGGGGTTACAAACCTACTGCATTTGCATACGAGGCTTTGGATATTTCCCAATTAGATTCTCCCGCAGAAGTTCCTTTTTACCATAATGAAACCTTATGTTCTGAAATACTGCCTCTAGAAATCACACTTACAAGTATTAACCATCCCGACCTTTGTAGGGCAAAACTCCGTGTCCTTGGACCTACTCGAAATATTAACCAACACGATTTAGTTAAAATTGGTCCCACCCCCCTATCAAAATTGACTTTAGAAGGGACTGTTGAGGCAAAGGACGAAACACACGGAATTCTGATTTTAGAGATCAACTCTATGTCTGCACAACCAAAATCCCACACCCTTAAATAATTAGTAAAAACAACAGTAAATCATGGATGAGCCTACTTCTTTGGAAGAACTACTTTTAGAAAAAACACGATCTTTCAATAAATTAGGATATCTAGGATTTACGGGATTTTTGGGGTTTGCAGGATTCATTAACACAGATTTTTTCCTTGCCTTCTTCTTGTTCTTTCTGTTTCTTTTAGGCAGTCTTCCCATCTCTATGAACAAATTAGGATATCTAGGATTTACGGGATTTTTGGGGTTTGCAGGTTACCTTAACACAGATTTTTTCCTTGCCTTCTTCTTGTTCTTTCTGTTTATTTTAGGTAGATTACCAACTTCCCCGATATTTCACCCTCCCACTCCATAATATATAATTTTCTGCAGAACATCTACAGTTTGTGGACCCGTCTCATCTGTTCAATTCTTCGCCAAAAAAACATATGTCGGACCAAATAATCCTCCACATAGATATGGACTGTTTCTATGTATCTTGCGAACGTTTACGTGACCCGGATCTAATTGACCAACCTGTCATAGTGGGGATGAATTACATCCCTGGAGAATCCAGAGGGGCAGTAGCTACTGCAAGCTATGAGGCTAGGGCGTTAGGGATTGAGAGTGCTATGAATATATCCAAAGTCCTCTCAATACTCCCTGACACAGAACTCAATCCCTCTTCTGAACCGTCTTGCTATTATCGATCTGCAGACAAAAATTTCTATAGAGAAATTTCTCAAAGTGTGAGGGACCTCCTTGAAAATTTTTCAGACGTAACCCGACACGTGAGCATAGACGAAGCTTATCTAGATGTGACGAACAAAACAACGTGGAATTCTTCAGTAAAATTCTCCCAAAGCCTAGGAATCTTATTAATCCCTCTAGGGCCGTTTGTTATCTCTGTAGTGTTTTTTAAAATTAACTTAATAATTTCTGCTATTCCAATGGTAGCGATTGCAAGATAATCAGCTCTAAGCCTTATACAAATAACACCGATTAACGCTGCTATAATTCCCGATGCGAGCATTGCTGCAAAGATACCAACTGCGAGGGGTAGTTCCAATCCACCGTAATGTAGAGGGCTT
>CAWVSQ010000114.1:0-2966 GCA_963933005.1 uncultured euryarchaeote | reverse complement strand
GAGGTCGGCTGCAGCTTTGATTTGTGCGGGGGAAGTTTCTCGGGTGATTATTGCTCCAAAAGCTTCGTAGTGTGAAAGGATATTGGGTAAGGGAGAAAGTGATTGTGTGTGAAGATTATCAGAGATGGGCACCCCATCTGGTGCTAGAATTGCGATTCCGTCGGCCCCAGACTCTAGGTAAGAATTAGTAAGTAGGGAGAGGGCCTCTTCAACAGCGAAAAATACTTCTTCCCTAATGGAGGGGTCATTTTTACCAGATGGAGAAAGTAGAATATTAGATAGAATTTCTGGACTGGAAATTCCACCCACGATAGCGCAGTTGAGAGAATCTTTAAGTCGAGATATTACAGATAGAACTTGAGGGACTCGCCCACCAGTTAGGATGGAATCTATATCGATATCACGGGCGTCATCCATAGTGTGGATACATCCGGTTCCAGCAGATGGAAAATATCCCATTGATGTGGATTCCAATGTTGTATCAAAGGAAACACATAGCGCGGGGAGGTCAAATAAATCTGCAACGCTATGCAAGGACTCATATAGAATATTTTCATGAGATTCCATTTCTTCGACGTCGATGGAAGAAAGTTTTGCTGCAAGTTCATAAACCCAAATTAATGGAGAAGGATTGGTTCCAAAAAATGAGAGAAATGCATCCATTAGTAAATTTTAAGTGGGTGAAATTGTAGTGGGTGGTTTGAGTAATAGAGCGAGTCCACCGGCGCATAAAGCCAGCCCTGAACCGATTAAGAAAGTTGCGGTCCAACCAGAAGATACGACTAGCCATCCAGCGACAGCCCCACCGAATATACCTCCCCATACTTTTCCAGAGTAGAGGAGAGCATAGTTTGCAGATGAATTTTTCGAACCGTAATAATCCGCGACAACACTAGGGAATAGCGTATATTGAGGGCTCCAGAAAAACGTTGCTATGAAGACGGAGAAGATGAAGCCGAGACTGAGGCCCATATAACCAAAGAATAGAGTTCCAAGAAGGCCTAGACCACAAAAGGTAAATGAAATTGCCATCGCGCGTTCGCGGCTAAACCCAAGTGAAATTCCAGGGATACGGTCGTCAGATATATACCCCACCACCAATCGTCCAATTCCACCTGCTATAGGGAGGATGGTTGCAGAAGCTGTTACCGCCGCAAATGTTAAGCCTAGATTTTCAGCTAGTAGAACTACTTTTGCAGTTAGGGTTAGACCAGCACCACTTACTGCTACGAACATTAGATACATTAACCAAAACTGCCAAGTTTTGATCATTTGGCCTGACGTGAACTCGTTTGAGGGGGACGGTGGTTGTGTGGATTTTTTTTCAGAGGCGGATTTGTTAGTTTTGGTTTTAAGCCAGTTTTCAGGCGGATCTCGGAGGATCAATGCCCCTACAATAACTCCGATTAGTATCAATAGACCCATGTTTTGGAGGACATCGGGATAACCAGCTGCAGTTGCATTTACTCTAACATAAGGTATGAAAAGGGCACTTCCACCAGCAAAGGCCATCGTTCCTATTCCTGTTGTAAGTCCCCTTCGATCTGGGAACCATTTTAAAGCAGTGTTCACAGCCACGGTGTAGATAATGCCCACGCCAATTGCGCCTATAGAATATAGAATGTATATTTGCCATACTTCAGTTGCCTGAGAGATGCCAATATAACCACCACCAGCTAGAATGCCGGAGAGAAGGGTTAATTTCTGGGGACCATATCTATCTCTCCACCATCCAACAGGGAATTGGGATCCTGCTTGGAATATAACAAAGAGGGTGAAGACTACACCTAAAACACTTAACGGAACGCCTAGACTAGATGCCATCGGGCCTTCGATAGAAGACCAAACGTACTGATAAGGACTCACTAACCCCATCATTAATGCTGCGGCTATAATTTGCCACCATCTAGAAGATAAATACTTTCGACCGAGAATTTTGAAACCCAATATCTCACTAGCTAGAGCTGAATAATCAGGAGATGAGCTATTCATGGCAAAGAGAAGTTGTCTAGAGGGATTATAGTTACGAGTGTGGAAATTGCAGATAATTAGACGTTTTGAACATCTAGTAAGTTGTGCGAAACGATGATCGATTGATCAGCATGTAAAGATACGGGGCCGAGATTGAGGGTTGTTTGAGTGTATTCCTTCAATATGTCAAGTTCAGGTGGAGAGAAATTTTGATGATCTGAAAGAATGAATATTGGTTCAGGAGGGAACACGAATGTTTGAGATGAAAGTCCACTCTCATCTAGATGGATGAAAGTTCCACTTTGATTGACAGAATTTAATAAAGATCTAAGATTTCGTTTCGAAACATAAATTCCAGGAGTACTTTCTAGCTCTATGTGTCCAACGGCTTCTTCTGCTTTTTCTAATGCTTTTTTTATCAGAGCTGCGATACACCTTTCATCAGGATGGAGATAACGTATTTTGGAGCTCTCGATGCGGATGGTAATTTGGTTCTGTAATAAGAGATAGATACGGACGTTGGGTCTAAGTGCATGTGATGTCAAAAGGGATGCTCCGACACATCTGCAAAGTATATCCATTCGCCCCCCATCTCCGGGGAGGTCATTTAAGGAAAAATCGGGAGTTATTTTTGCAGTGTGACTTACTACTATAAATTGCCGCATATGCCCATTTTTATTACAATGAATAAATCTTCATCGATGTGATTAGTCAGATTGTTAAGATAAAATAAGATGGCCAAGTTAAATGCAGAATTACTTAAGTTTTATCGGCAGTAGTACCTAGGTATGGAGTTATTTGAGGAGGTGGAAAGGATAATAGATCAGGGTGAGATTTGTGATTCTTGTATGGGACAAGTGTTTGCGGAAAGGGGGCATGGCCTAACCAACAGAGAGAGAGGAACGGCTTGGAAGACTATCTTAGCCATGGAAAATGATAACATTATAGAACGAAAAGTGGATTGTTGGGTATGTTTGGGGGAGAGTTATCGATTT
>CAWVSQ010000113.1:0-2968 GCA_963933005.1 uncultured euryarchaeote | reverse complement strand
AATATTTTCAGCTTTCATTAAATTAAGCAGAGAAGCTCCAACTTTAGAGATTGAATTTTCTTCTCCCAGAAAATCTACTATTCTTAATGCCTTGTTATCTTGATGAGTTACCAATCTTGTAGAAATTATTCCTAGACATTTTTCCTGCTCCAAAATTGAAAAAAGTCTATATTTGTAGAATGGATGTAATAAGTATCTATTAACAAAATAAGAGGTGGTTTTTTTATTTTGAGGGTATCCTACTACAGTAGGGCTGAATCCGGCTTTAAGTGCTATTTCTTCGCCCATGTTAGACCCATAAACTAATAATTCCGAAATGAGAGTGGGAGAGATGGATAGTAAGGCTATCAATGCCCTATCCGGAGAACTAGGTTCTGCCCCCATTTCGATGGCTTTTTGAACGACATTGTCAGTTCCCTTCAGTCCCACCTTGCCCCCCATTCCGGCAATGGGGTTGATTAAAAATCCAATCCGCATATAGCATACATCAGATACGAATAGGCAAAAATCTACTCAGAAAGGGGAACTTGGTTTTTGAGCCACGATACAGCTTGTTCAACATGAAGTGGATCGGTACCTTCTATTCGTATTTTAACCCCACCTTTTTGGGGGTAACTACCAATAGTAACATCAAAATTAGTTAATAAATATTCAAAATGTTTTACCAATCTACTTTCCCCGGTTTGGGTGAATACAAAAACTCGTGTTTTGATGGGACCGCTGAAATTGGGAGCTATTTGTTCGAACATGGCTTTCATTTCAGAAGGCACCCCAGGTAGGATATATAGAGGAATGTTGTTCGAAGTGGTTACGATTGCGCCCGGAGCAACTCCAACGGTATTTGGAATCATTACAGACCCGCGAGGTAGGTCTGCAGTTCCAGGAGATAATTTTCGATCCTTATACCGGGGATGTTTTTTGAGCCAACTTATAACTTCTTCGTGAGGTTCTAGAGGTTGTTCCACGGCTTTCGAAACACCTTCAAGAGTTATATCGTCATGAGTGGGTCCCAAACCCCCGGTTATGATTATTGCCTCATATTTTGATTGACATTCGTGGATAGATGAGACTATTTCGTCTATGATGTCTGGGACAACGAGAATCCTTCCTGCCGATGCACCACAGTTGGTGAGTTGGGCGCAAATCCAAGTTGCGTTTGTATTTACAGTATCACCAGAAAGTAACTCATCTCCGATGGTTATGATGGCTACACTCATAGTACTAGTTAATCGGGATGGACTAAATAAGGATGGGTTATTATAGAGGGGGGTCTGCTTCAAATTTGTTTCTAGCTATACGTTTCATTTGCATCCAGAAGATCAATGAGTATATAAGTAAAGATACCCCGCAAAAAATCAATAATGCCGCCAATAATTGTGAATCTCGGAAAAGATAGTATTGAACGTAAATGGAGTCAAAATGGGGATTGTTCCAATGTAGGTGCAGTTGGTTTGAAGGAAGTGTAGTTGTATAGTTAGAAGGACTAACTTTGCTAAGAAGAGAAATACTAACATCAGAGTTGTTGGGCAGAATGGCAGTATAGTTTCCAGTGACAATTACAGGTGCTTGAAATGATTTTCCAGATCGCGGAGAAATAAATCCAATTTTGCCAGGACTACTAGGCAGAATTACTGAAGTTGAAAATCGATTTCGTTCTATTGAAAGCTTATCTTCAAAGACTAGGGTCCCATTAGGATATCTGAACTGGACCTCCGTTATATCAAGGGGTTTTTTTGTATTGATGCGGTGGATTCGATACAATTCTATTTTTGATTTATTTTCAATGTGATATACAGCACGATATTGGTTTTTTTCTAGGTGGAAGGTAGCATTTTCACTAGAGTTCCAGAGAGAATCGTAGGTGAGAGGGTTGGGAGGGGAAGGTTCGGATTCTGTTAGAGAAATTGTTTGACACCCGGAGCAAAGAACTAAGAATAATAGGAGAACTGTAGTAGATAATCGAGATGTCATAAGGCACGCTATAGTGGAATAACACACTTCATTTCAGAAGGAAGGTAAGGACCTATTGCTGCTAGAATGCCAGGTGGATCGGTCCCTGTAGAACAAATAATACTTTGCTCTAGAAGTCCAACTCTTTCGACAGAAACAATATCTTTTGCATGGCCAGATTTATTTACGGTCGCTCTGACCTCACTTTTTGTGGCACTATTTACATTTACACGCCCGAGCCCACGCCTCCAACCATATAATCTATCTAATTCTTTCGGAGATAGAGAAGCTAGTTTTCCTTGAACGAAAGAGAGGGGCATGTGTTGAACTAGCCCAAAACGTTGTCTAATTTGAGAGGGCGTTCCCGGGCCGAGTCCCAAATTATTGGTGGGGATGCGAACCGGTTCAAGAGAATCAAGTAAGAAGCCTCGATCGTCCCAAGAAGATAAAGTTCCAATATATTCAGAACCATTTTGCGTAGGAGGCAATATTTCCCCCCAAGTCTCAATTAAAATGTTATTAGCAGCCAGTTCATCTTCGCCAGTCACAGTTATTTCTGGAAAGTTTTGAGGAGTAAATGAAATATCATAGGTCACGTCAAGTTGGCCTATATCGTTAGAAATTATAGAATCTAGGGAACGAATTGCTCTGTTTCTTGCATCCCCTTTAACATAAACTTTGGTTGCCAAAATGACCATTATAAATTCATGGACACTGCCGCAACCTGGTCTTGGAGGTCGTCGAGACGGTTTTTCATTGAATTGAGAAGTTTAGAATTATCCATAATGCTCAATTTGGAATCACAAGTGGGGCAAACAAAACTTTGGTCAAGAGCGTCTTTGAAATTGAACCGGAGAGCGCAGGTTTCGCATAGATAAAACTCGTTTTGGAGTTCAAAATCATGACGTTTGGATAGATATTCTGCGAGGGCGGACATGGCCTCTACAAGGTTTATTTTGATGTGACCATAATTGAATGTCCAGAGATAAGTTAGCCAACCAGAATCTTCATCTCGAAC
>CAWVSQ010000112.1:0-2970 GCA_963933005.1 uncultured euryarchaeote | reverse complement strand
AGAAGAAGAAGATATAGGAAAAATGAAAGAATACTTAAGTGCGATAAAAGAAGCTACTGAAGTTCTTCGAGTTATGGATGAAATTAGTTGAGTGAAACTAGTAAAATAGACTCATTTTGTAGCTATAGGTTATGTTCTGATTATGCAATCAATGAGGCATAGAGACAAATAGCTGTCAGAACGCTTAACACGACGATTGGAATTGGTGGGATTGCGTCACTGAAACCGCGGAGTTTTCCAGAAATGACAGTAGCTCCTATAACTAGCAATCCGATTGCAGTTGCAAGAAGGATAGATTTCAGCGCATCGCCGCTCGTTATCGTCAAACTACAGTAGAGATTGATAATACCAACGGCCATGAGACTGCCCCCGAGTGGGAGCCTCAGGCCAGCAAGTGGGTTGACGGCTTTTTTGTCAACCTTGCCCATTATTCTTTCGTTGAATCCGATTGGGTCGAGATTCATTATTAGTCCTATAATGACGCAGACTGCGCCTACTATTTGCATGGCTATTACGGTTACCATGAAAGGTAGTGGGTTTGATTGGACATAGATATAGCGGTGATTCAAATAAAGTCTATGTAAATAATCGAAGTGTTACGGGGGATAAGAAGAAGAAGTAATTTTCTTAATACGTTCTGCAGTTATTTTTCCAACTCCCTTTACTTGTTGAAGTTGGTCTTCACTAGCTGACATGATAGCTTCTACAGTGCCAAAGTGAGATAACAAGAGTTGGGCGGTTATCGGGCCTATTTCAGCCATTGAAGAAACCACATATTCTTGTTGTTCGGAGAGGGTTTTTTGGGATTTAGATCCGTGAATCTGTATAGATCTTCCTGTAGAAATTTGTTCTCTACGTGCGATTAGCTCAAGCATTTGTGCGGTGTCATCTTCGTCGGATGTTCTCAATACACTAGCACCGAAATTTATTGCGAGGGAGGCCAGGGCCCCTCTGATCGCGTTGGGATGTATATTTCGTTTAGAGTATAAAGATCCCTCGCCCTCTAGGATAACGAGTGGGCGGGAGTAGTTTTGAGATAGATTTTTCACTTGATCAAATAAGGATCGGTCAGCCCCAACAAGCGTATCTAAGAAATCATCGATTGTTTTTCGTTCGACTGCAACACGGTCGGAGAGGATATAATCTCCTACTGCGAGTGTTTCTAGTTTGATCTGTATATTTTCTTTAGAAGATAGTTGTTTGGTTATTGAAGAGTTTAGCTCTCTTTGGTCGATGACGATTTCAATTTTTTGGGAGGAATCAGTAGTAGTAAAATCTGTGAGTTTGGGTTGTGCAGGAGTAAGAGGATTTGTAGGGAAAGTTTTAGTGTTTAATTTTGCAATAGAAGATTTTAACGATCTCAATTCGTTGTGCATTTGTTGCTCTCTTTTTCGGGAGATCCAGAAATAGGTTTCATCACGAGTGTCATTCGCTATGATAACAACTACCTTTCCGTGAGTTCCCCGCCCGGTTCTTCCTCTACGTTGTATGGTGCGGATAGCTGTTGGGACAGGTTCAAAGAAAATAACTAGATCCACGTCTGGAATATCTAGACCTTCTTCGGCGACAGAAGTTGAAACTAAAACGTTGAAATCCCCATTTTTAAATTTAGAGATTGTTTCATGTTGCTGTTTTTGTGTCATTCCGGAGGACCCATCCCTAGTAGTTTGTCCAACGAATCGTTCTGTTGAAAAAGTGGGAGATAAAAATTCAGTGAGAGAATCTGCAGTGTCTCGTGATTCGGTGAAAATGATGACGCGTGTGCCTCCGACAATCCCAAGTTCTTCTGCAATTAGAACGCGAGCAGTTTCAAATTTTGGGTGGAGTCCTTGATGTTTTTTTGCAAGATGTTTTGCTTGCTGAGTTAATGGGTCAGATATGAATCTCTGAGCTGCTTTCGAAGCTCCAGAGGTTCGGGATGCATTCTTTTGGCGTTCGAGGTATTGTTTTAATGCATCTACACTTTGAGTTTCTACGTAATTGATGCCAACTTTTATCTTTCTTAGTTCTGCGTGTAGAGAAAGGGCTTCATATCCATCCCCATTTCCTGCGTCGATTTGAGATTGAATCTGAGATCTAAGTTGTTGGAGATCGCGCTCGGATAGATTGTTGGAAGAGGGGATAGAGATTCCAATAGATTTCATTCGGGAGAGACGTTTTTTCATTAAATTTCGAAGTAAATTTCTAATTTCTATTGCCTCAGGGGATAGATTTACCCTAACCCATTCTATGTTAGTTTTTCCAGCAAATGGGGCAACCTCTGCATCCTCTTCCGTGAGTATTTCAGTTTGAGAAAGGGAGAGGTTATTGCAAACTGCAAGAATGGATTCAATATCATTCCCAGGAGATGCAGATAAACCAGTTGAAAGGGGATTTGATGCGTCGGTAACGTATCGTTCTGAAATGTAAGTGTATGCATAATTCCCAGTTGCCCTATGGCATTCGTCAAAAGTACAATGGACTACATCTTTGAGTGAAATTCTTCCGCCAATCAGATCATTTTGGATAACCTGGGGTGTTGATACGATGACAGTTGCACGATCCCACAATTCACTGCGTTGTTTTGGGGGAATTTCTCCGGTGAAAGATACAATATCGGATGCGGATAGATTTAACCAGTTTCGGTAATCGGTTGCGTGTTGATGTACGAGTGGTTTGGTGGGGGCAAGAAGCAAAGATTTGCCTTCAAACTGATTCAGTCGGTGAACAGTTACTAATAGACTAATTGCAGTTTTTCCGAGGCCGGTTGGTAAACAAACTAGAGTGTTTTCAGAAAGTGATTTGTCGGCAAGTTTTAATTGATATGGTCTCGATTCAAGAGTCCCAGGACGTATGAGTGGGTGCTGAACATTAACTGAATTTTCTTCTTGCATCCCAATTCAATCTGTAAATTCGAAACCTATGGTGTTAAGGTACTCGTCTAGGACTATCCAAGATCGGAAAAGGTGGATGACCCATTCCTAAGACTTT
>CAWVSQ010000111.1:0-3064 GCA_963933005.1 uncultured euryarchaeote | reverse complement strand
AATTGGGAATTTAAATGGAGATTCGCCCCCCGTTGACTACGCACGTGGACAGTCCATGTGGCTCTCAAATCGAGATTGTGGCCATCTCTTTGATAGATGTCTCCAAGCTAGTTATGGATATGAAATAGTCTATGGGGTATCTGACAACGATAGCAGCTATTATTCCTTAGACGGGGCTAGAAATATCTTGGGCTATTCCCCTCGAGACAACTCCGCAGAACATATGCCCTAATCTCTAAAAGTTACCCAAATAGTTTTTTAATATCTTTTCTATTCTCTCTTATCCTTCCCATTCTATTTCTTATCTGCTCATATGCCATCTCCCGCAAATCTGGAACTTTAACAAAAGTCACTATTAGTTGCTCAATTTTTTTATACTTTTTATCTTCCAATCCTTCATTTACATACCCAACCGCTTCCTTAATAATATTATATTCGTACACTTCAATCTCTTCTGCTATTACTTTTGCAGCTATAAGTGTAGATTCGATCTCTAGATCTTCCAATTCCATCTTTTCACCTTCGTAGTTTATAGAAGGGATATTTTCTTGAGAGAATACTTCTACATCTTTTTTCATCTCAATAATATATTCTCGGACGGACTCAATATCCACTCCCCTGTATATTTCTGGGATTTCACCTAAATACACAAGAGAACTTTCCACGAGCCCCTCCATCCCTTTCCAATTTTCATTAATGCCATGATATATTATGGCTGTAAATTGAATTAATCCTTGTAAAAATACCTTATCTCTGCTTCCTTTTTCAAGTTTTAGCCAACACCGCTCCCATGCACCATGGGCCGCATGGTACTCCCCACTATTGTAAATGGCAATGCCAGCTTTCAAGTATACTTCTATTTTCTCATCTTCATTCATTGTGTAGTCTCCTATTCTTTTTATTTTCTTGATCACAAGTAATATTCAAGTCTATTGACATCTTACAACTCTCCACTTCATAAATAACATGAAATTTAGTGTCGGTCATTTACCTGTAGGATCGCTCCCCGATTTTGTTTCTCTCGTACGTTGCGCTGAAAAATTAGATTTTGATACCTTTTTCATAGCCGATCACGCAACTAAACAAAATCCATACGCCATGCTGAGCGTAGCAGCACTCAAAACAAAGCGAATAAGCCTTGCAACTGGGGTTACTAACCCCGTTTCTCGAAACCCTCTCCTTACTGCAGCTGCAATTTCAACTATAGATTCTATCTCTGATGGTAGGGCAATCCTTGGTATCGGTGCAGGAGGCCATGGGATCTCCCCCTTCAACCAAGAACGACCTGCTCCAATTTCTACACTTAAAACATCAATCGAAACAATTAGGACTCTGTTACACTCTGACATGGTTTCCGATCCAACAGGGACTTTCAATTTAATAAATGCCAAATTAGAATTCAAACCTAAACATGATATCCCCATTTATGTTGCAGGCCGTGGAAAAAAATTATTAGAACTAGCTGGAGCAGTTGCAGACGGGGCCATAGCAGGGGCAGGACTAACCTCCGTCGAAGCCATGAAATATGCTTTAGACCATATTCGTTTGGGCGCGGAATCAACTGGAAGAAAACCTTCCGATCTAGATATAGCATGTTGGTCATTTCTTTCCATCGGACGTGATAAACAGTCCGCGTTAGATGCAGTCTTACCTTTCACAGCCCAGCTAGTCCAACATGCTGTTCCTAGAAGTACCCTCGAATCTTTTGGAATATCTCCTCAGGCGATAGATTCCGTACTAGGCATTCAAGATATTCCTTCCCATTCTATTTCTTCACTTAGAAAAAAAGTATCCATGGAAATAGTAGAATTATTTGCAATAGCTGGGACTCCTGAGCAGTGCTTGACCCATATTTCTGCACTTCGAGAAATTGGGATTTCACATTTTGCCCTCTTGCCCTTCGAAAACGCCGAAAACACTCAAATAGAGAATCTCGAACTCTTCTATGATATGGTGATTAGCGAACTCTAATGACTTTAAAAATGGGACTTGGATATCCCACTGCCCGTGAAGGTTTAAATTATCCCATTCCTTTTTGTGACCCTTCTCATTTAATTGAAATTGCAATAAAAGCAGAAACACTTGGGTTCGATTCATTAGGGGGAAATGATCACATAGTCCCTGCAACCTATGTATCCGAACGTTGGAAACAATCTCCGAGATATTATGAATTATTCACAACATTTGCACACATAGCAGGATTGACCCACACTATTCGTTTGAATACTTCTGTTGCAGTTTTGCCCCTACGAAATGTAGTTTGGCTAGCCAAACAAGCCGCAACTCTCGACTGTCTATCTGATGGTAGATTGATTCTTGGAGTTGGTGTCGGTGCATACTCTGAAGAATTTTCTACCTTATTCCCCAATGCTCCGCTAAATCGTGGTATTATCACCGACCATTCCCTCGAAGCCCTTGTAGCTCTACTCTCTAAACCTTCCAGTTATCATTCTAAATATGTTGAATTCGAATCCTTGGATCTTCACCCCCGCCCTAAACAAAATCCCCTCCCAATCTATGTTGGGGGCAATCACATTTCTGCCTTAGAACGATCTTTAAAGTGGGGTCAAGGTTGGCTTCCTGCAGGCCTATCCCCTCAAAAACTCGAAGAAAAAATAACCCACATCTCAACTTTGACATCCGATAACGATAGATCCATCTCTGATATTGATATCGCACCTCAACTGACCCTTTGCGTCGCAAAAAGTACCCGGGCTGCGCATAAGAAATTCCGAGAATCTCACCAATACGTGCATCTCAAATCTCTTTTGAATTCCACTTTCAAAAACCTACCTGAGGAAGAAATTTTTAATGGAAATTTAATAGGAACCTCCGAAGAAATAGTTAAAAAATTACAACAATATGTTGACATGGGCATCGACCATTTTCCTGCAACGGTTCTAGCAGTAAACGATATCTCTACTTTTTTATCAGACATGGAACTCATCTCCCGAGATATACTTGATTCATTTTAACTCCATCTCCCCTTTCTATCCCAAATCTCTACAATTTTTAAACTCTAATAACCTTTATCTACTATAATATGCCAAGAAATGGCCATGTA
>CAWVSQ010000110.1:0-3071 GCA_963933005.1 uncultured euryarchaeote | reverse complement strand
TAGGGTCCGTCATAGAATTCGGACCGATGGATTGATCACTGGGTCCACCGAAAAATCCCCTTCCCAATGGGTTATTGGGGTTTCAGGAGGAAAGGATTCTGCGGTATTAACTTATATTTTGCACAATATGCTAGACAAGGACCCTCGAGTACAACTAACTGCTTTGACAATAAACGAAGGAATTTCGGGGTATCGGGACGAAAGTCTGGAAGTTTCCAAAGAACTAACCAAATCCATAGGTATTCGTCATGAAATTTTCAGCTATATAGATGAATTTGGAATTGACATGGACGAAGTTGTTGAAAAAAACCCATTAAACCTCAATGCTTGCTCTTATTGTGGCGTTTTTAGAAGAAACCTCCTCGACACAGGAGCAAACAAACTCAATGCTGATAAATTATTTACAGGACATAATCTAGACGACGAATCTCAAACTGCAATGATGAATTTCCTATCTGGCGATGTATCGAGAATAACAAAACATTTCGATGCTTCACTGGCACCATTCCCGCAAAGAACCGCAACCGAATTTATTCCACGTTCGAAGCCTCTTAGGGACATTCCTGAAAAAGAAATCGCATTATATGCGTATGTCATGGATATTCCATTCTATGATGGCGACTGCCCTTATGCGGTGAACTCGTTCCGCGGAGAGGTAAGAAAACTAATCTTAGGCCTAGAGGACAACCACCCTGGCACTCGCCATTCTATAATGGCAGGTTATGAAGAATTCGCTTCCATTGCATCATCCCATCATCAATCTTACAAAGAATCTTCTCTACAGCACTGTATAAAATGTGGTTCTCTTACTACTCAAAAAATCTGTCAGAAATGTGTTTTCGTAGAAGCCGTTAAAGCTGTCTAACGAATAACATCTAGTCCATTCACTTGTTCTATCTCGCGCCTACCTCCATCAGACCAGCGGGTATCTCCATCCGCGAGACTTCTAATCGGTGCACTTTGCATCCTTGAAGATGGTCCCAGTACTTGGGCACTTTGCACACCTGTCATGATCGCCAATACACGAACCTTTCCTTTATAATCTTCTTCAACTCTTGCACCCCAGATAACATTTGCAGTTGGATCGAGTCGTTCTGTGATACTATCTGCAATACCTTCTGCCTCTTTCAGAGTTAGGTCTGGTCCACCTGTTATGTGGACCAATGCACCAGAAGCGCCTCTATAATCTACATCCAACAACGGATGATTCATAGCATCTCGGACAACTTCTTCTGTTTTATTTTTGTCCTGAGTTTCTCCAACGAGCATCACTGCAACACCTCCTGAAGACATGACAGCTGCCATGTCCGCATAATCGAGATTGATCAATGATGGCTGGGTTATTGTTTCGGAAATGCCTTTGACAGTTTCTGCTATGATTTGATCCATCACTGAAAATGCCTTTCCAATTGGTAAATTGGGTACATAGTCTAAGAGTCTATTATTGTCTAATACAATTATAGAGTCTGCACTTTCTCGTAATGCTTCTAATCCTTCTTCTGCCTTAACAGTCCTAGCACGTTCGATATTGAATGGAGTGGATACCATTCCAATGACTATTGCTCCTTGTTCTTTTGCAATTTTACAGACTACAGGGGCAGAACCTGTTCCAGTTCCCCCTCCCATACCTGCAGTTACAAAAACCAAATCTGCACCGCCTAGTACTTCTTTCACAGTCCCAGCAGCCATCTCGGTAGCACGCTCTCCCATAGAAGGATCGCCACCGGCTCCTAGTCCATTTGTCAATGACTTGCCCACAAGAATTTTCGTGTCGGCTTCTATCATTTTTAAATGCTGTTTATCTGTATTTATCGCAACAGTCTCAGCACCGTGAATTCCTATATTATATAGTCTATTGATGGTATTATTTCCTGCCCCACCACATCCCACGACAACGATGCGTGGTTCTCCAAATTCATCATCCCGAAGGAATGATTTCTTTGCCCTTTCCTTTTCTTCGTTTTGTAATGCTTCCTGTACAATATCTAGCATAAATTTATGCCCTCACCCATGGCCTTGAATCATTAAATTCATATGGCACTTCATTTTCTCTTAACATTTCACGAATGGCAGAGCGAATTGCTTCGCTTCTGTTAGGGAATTCTCCCCTTTCTACCATTTGCTCTACTTCTGCTATTTGTTGTTTCGGAATTCTAAGTGTTATTCGTTCCATTTTGTTTATTCTCCCCGTGTTTTGTAAGACGGAAAGTCATCAGGTGTATGACAACCCCCGGGACGGCCTATGACACATTGTCTTATTTCTGTCCCACATGGGGTATACATTCGTCTTACGTGGGTGTACCTTATCGTACCTCATATATAAAGTTTTCTGCATTTTGTACTACAAATGTAAACTATTTCTATTTTTCTGTCTTTGTTTTTTTCTATATTATTTCTATTTTTCAGTACACATAACTTAATTTTTTTATATTTTATCTACAAAATATCTTTTTTCCTCGTATTACGTAGATTTCCTTTTTACACCACATATCTGCCAAATTGTATTACAATATATGGTCCTCTCCCTGTCCCCTATCCAACTTACTGATCCATTCTTTATCTCCGTATGACAATGGTTAAATCACAAAAAACACTACAGTGCAGCACACCGGCCGTAACTCAGCCTGGTAGAGTGGTCGACTGTAGATCGACATGTCCCCTGTTCAAATCGGGGTGGCCGGATATTTTCTACAAATTTAGTTTCCAATCGTAAACGATAAACACTAAACAGCAGTAACCGTGACTGTTGCCGAGTTAGCCTAGCCCGGCCAAGGCGGTCGCCTCGAAAGCGACTGTCCAATAGGACACGGGAGTTCGAATCTCCCACTCGGCGTAATAAAACGAAGTCCAACGCCTTCTCTAAAAGGCCATGGATCGCACAAAAACATATGCAACCTTTACATCTTTCACGTAGGGAATTAATATTGGGTTTAATCGCCACAACAGTTGGATGTATTGAAAAAGTTCGGAATTCTCCAATTGGGACGCCAGAAGAAGAGCCCCTAGAACATTATGCAAAAACAGCTACCCCAACAGCTACACCTGAAGCAACCCCCACAGATACTCCAACA
>CAWVSQ010000109.1:0-3094 GCA_963933005.1 uncultured euryarchaeote | reverse complement strand
AAATATCCATATGTGAGAGATAGGCTGTTTGGGTTATATTATCATTTCCAAAGAGCCGCGAGTGGGTGAGCGGATATTTGTATTATGGGAGCAGTACCCAGTTCCTAAAGATCATGCTTATCAAGGTATGGACACTGCGTGTAAATGTGAGTGAAGAAGAATTACCGATAGAGAAATTCTTTACAGAAGATACAATAAGTGTTCATTTAAAAGCTGGCGCCCCCCCGATGGCAAAGCGGGGGTACATAACGGAAGTAAAATTTGAAAAGGTAGAAGAAGAAATTTTAACAGAACAACAAGTAAAGGAATGGGCTGGTGCGATAGAAGACAGTGGGAGAGAATCTGACAAGGGATTTTTTGAATTTGATGAGAAGAATATGAAAATTATTCAACTGAGAAATTATAGGATAACAATTGCACAACCTCCTTTTTCAGATGGGTGGGAAATAACTGCAGTAAGGCCAACAGTTAAAACTACAATAGAAGATTATGAAGGAGTAGAAGAGTTGACAGAGCGATTATTAATGCGGCAGAAAGGCATACTCATAGCAGGTGCGCCAGGGATGGGGAAAACGACCTTTGCGCAAGCTGTGGCGGAGTTTCTTTCGGGTAATGGTTTTTGTGTCAAAACTATGGAGCGACCCCGAGATTTGCAAGTTGGGCCTGAAATTACACAATATACGGCTTTGGCGGGAGACATGGCAAAAACGGCAGATGTTTTGTTATTAGTTAGACCTGATTATGTTATTTATGATGAAATCAGAAAGACAGAGGATTTCGTCGTGTTTGGAGATCTAAGGCTTTCTGGCGTGGGGATGATAGGAGTTGTGCATGCTACGAGAGCTGTTGATGCGTTGCAGCGATTGGTGGGGAGAGTTGAATTGGGATTGATTCCACAAGTAGCTGATACTGTCGTGTATTTGAAAGAAGGAAGAATTGAGACCATATACGATGTGACTATGGAAATAAAAGTTCCCACAGGATTGATAGAAGAAGATTTGGCACGACCAGTGGTCATGATAAGAAATTTTGTAACAGGGGAACTAGAGTATGAAATATACACGTTTAGTAGTCAAATAGTGACGATACCTGTTAACGGGAAACAAGAAACGAGTGGTGTGGAAAAATTGGCTATTCAAGAAATTGAAAAGGAGCTAAAATCATTTGTAAAGGGAAAGATTCAAATTGAATTGGATGGAAAAAACAAGGCTATCGCATACATAGAAGAAAAAAATATAGGGGCGATAATAGGGAAAGGTGGGGAAAGGATTTCTAGTATAGAAAAACGACTAGGTGTTAGGATTGACGTAAGGCCATATGAAAATAGAAAGTAATTAATTTTCATGGGGCGGGGGAGGGTACAATTTAAGTAATGAACATAAATACATGTGGAACAGAGAAACCCCATGTCAGAGTTAAATGATGCTAAAAAAGAAGTTTCTGATGCGTGTAATGTAGTAGCAAATGCGGGATTGACTGAATTATATGCAGGTCATGTTTCGTCTAGAATAGGAGATATTGCCCTGATTCCTGCACATCTTCATCATGATGGAAGGGGGATGGAATCAATGACACCTGATCAGATAATTTCAGTTGATTTAAAAACTGGAGAGCAAGATCCAAAAGAGTTAGAGCTACCTGAAGAAGACACTATTCACACTAGTATATTTGCGGTTCGGGAAGATGTCAAAAGTTGTGTGCATGCACACCCGATTCATGCCACTGCCCTAAGTATGACAAATTCTTCGATTATACCAGCTTCGATAAGGGCAGTTCGTCTTGGAGAGGTACCAGTACATGATGCAGGTCCAATGTTGATTGAATCAAATGCACCGGTTGACATAGCACGGGGGGAAGCCGTGGCGGAGAGTCTTGGAAATGCTTCGTGCCTCCTGATACGAGGGCATGGAGTGGTAACGGTGGGTAGAACTGTTGCAGAAGCAGTGAGTAGATTGTTCATATTAGAGAGGGCAGCCCAGCTTCAAATGCTCGCAAATTTAGGAGGGGGTGCGGTTGCATATGGAGGAGATCCATATAAAGTTGCAAATCACCCAGAGATACAAGAACATGCAGAAAAACCGAGCGAAGATACATACAAATTCCTAAGGAATCAATATTTGAAATAGGGATAATAATTGGTAGAAGTTCGAATTTGATTTTCCCATTTCAAAACGGTTGTTTTAGGTTGTTTTCTAAAAGCATTTTTTAAATCCAGTGTGTTAAATGCTAGCTTTGGGGAAATCGACGAAAGTAAAACAGTACCCTTTTGAATCCTCCGATTTCAATAAACAACCAATGGGAAGACGTAAAAAAATAGTTGAACAATGCGAGAAATTAATGGACAAGCCCGAGCAGATTCGGAATATGGCAATAGCAGCCCATATTGACCATGGTAAAACTACTCTGTCAGATAACCTTCTAGCGGGGGCTGGAATGATATCTAAAGATCTCGCTGGGCAGCAGCTGATGATGGACACTCACGAAGATGAACAGGAGCGCGGGATAACAATAAATGCTGCAAATGTTTCCATGACACATAATTACAAAGGTACTGATTATTTAATAAATCTAATCGATACTCCAGGTCATGTTGACTTTGGAGGAGATGTTACGCGGGCAATGAGAGCAGTTGATGGGGCACTTGTTGTCGTTGACGCGGTCGAGGGTGCAATGCCTCAGACTGAAACTGTTCTTAGACAGGCGCTACGGGAGGGAGTAAAACCATGTCTGTTTGTGAATAAAGTCGATCGTCTGATAAACGAACTTCGAGAAGGCCCTCAAGAGATGCAAGAACGTCTTGGAGTGGTGATCAGCTCGGTGAATGAGATTATACGGGGGATAGCTCCCGAAAAATATGATAATGAAGGATGGAAAGTTTCTGTACAAGATGGGACCGTCGCATTTGGGTCTGCACTATATAATTGGGCAGTTTCGTTGCCTTCGATGGAAGAGACAGGGATAAAATTCGTAGATATAATTGAAGCCAATAAGAGCGGAGATTTGTCTATATTAAAAGATAAATCCCCTCTATCGGACGTAGTACTGAACATGGTTGCAGAACATTTCCCAAGTCCTTTGGAAGCACAGCCGGCTC
>CAWVSQ010000108.1:0-3109 GCA_963933005.1 uncultured euryarchaeote | reverse complement strand
GTGCAAAGTCAAATTCGTAGTTTGAGAAGGTATTGTTTCTATCATCCCCGATTCAACTCCGAAAACTCCAACTCCGAAGGTTAGATTTCCACAGTTTCCACCCCAATCAACTGTATTTTTGTTAACTGAAACTTGAGCAAATCGATAGTCAAGGTCAAAGTTTTCTTTCGAAGAGGGGGCGATTATCATAGCTTTGCTAGTTGTAGAATGGGATCCTCCGATACCATCAATTTGCATTGAATCGGGACTTCCAAAAACTCTGAGTAGTATTCCATCCCAAGTGGACTCATCGGCAGGCAAATCACTACGTTTAAAATAAATTCCTTTACTAGTCCCACCACGAATTACCATTGCGGGGATAGATTTTTGCACCATTCTTTTGGGTTGGGTAGAGAGTGTTAATTAAGTTCCGGTGAGTATTGACATCAAGGGGCACTACTTATTGGAAGCGGAGTGGTATCTTTTTTCCATGGAGTCTATTGCTTGTAGCTCCCACTTATCACCATAAAATCCATAAACCACAATTGAAGCCATCCAGATATAGGAACATACGATTCCGACATAGATACCAAAGACACCAAAATTAAGGGGGACGCTTAATAGATAAGACAAACCTAGGAATACTCCAAAGAACCCGGTGGTTCTAGCTATGAAAGGCGTAATAGCATCTCCTGCCCCTTGGAGAGCACCTGCTAGTGAAAAATAAAGAGAGACAAATATTATTGCAACTGAAAATGCTTTTGCAAAATTGGTGGCATGATATATTGTTAGAGGATCTGAAGTGAAAAGGCTTACAAGGAATTCAGATTGAACGAATAAAATAAATCCTGCAACTGTGAGAAGAACAATGCTAATTCCAGCAGTGAACCAACCTTCAAATCTTGCTTGTTTGAGATCGCCTCTTCCAATTGCTTGCCCAACTACGATACTCGATACGGTGCTATAAGCTCTGTAAAATGGGCCTGTCAATTGGTGATACATTCTCCTACCTATATGATATGCTGCAGTTACTTCGGTGCCAAAAAATAAGAGTAATGCGTTGAATGGAAAGTAGACAGCAGTGGTTATAATCCCGCTTACCATTTGAGGAGTACTTATCACGAGAAGTTGTCGAGTGATGACAAGATTCCTGGGGAGTTTGGATATTGTTAAAACGCCTGTGGAGATGAGTACGAATAATACTAATATTGCTGAAAAATAATTTGCAATAGAGGTTGCTATTCCAACTCCCAGAAGGGATAGTTCGGGGAATGGTCCAATCCCAAGTCCAAGTAAAATAGATCCAACGATATTGAGTACATTTGCTGCGATTAGTATGTAAGTGGGGGTGCGTGTGTCCCCAGTTCCTTGGAGGGCCTTCGATCCAACGATGGTAATTATATCTGCAGGGGCGGAGAATAGAACCACTGCCAAGTAAAGACCTCCAAGCCTAGATACTTCGGCAGGTGCCCCAAGGAGATCAAGTGCATTTTGACCAAATAGAATTCCAATTAGCGCTAGGGGTATTCCAAGGAATAATCCAAGTAAAAGTGATTGTGCAACTACCTCATCGCGACTAGTAAAATTTTGTCCACCGGTATCTTGACTCGATAGTGCGATGGCACCTCCACCGAGTCCATGCCCAACCCTCATAGAGAGTTGTGCATAAACGTCTGCTATGCCGATTGCAGCTATTGCTGCGGGAGAGAAAAGCCCAGTTATAAAAATATCAACAGTACGCATTAAAGTATTGAAGAATTGCTCTGCCATCAGAGGGGTTGATAAAGAAAAAGATCGGGATAGAGCTTGTTTAAATTCTTCAATTGTTCTGTTCACAGTATGTAAATATCACATTGTGGTTGTTTTAGGATGTCGGATCGGATGACGAAAGTTAGAAATAAATCATTATTCCGGCACCAAAGGCAACGAACATAGAGCCAATGACCACTTTCTTTGTGATACGTTCGAGGTCTCGAAGGAAGAGGAAAGATAATAGGACAGTGAATAATCCGGCAGTACTAATTAAAGTTGAAACAATAGCCACACGGCCAAGGTCGAGAGCGGTGAATGCTAGAAAGAGTCCTATAGAGGATATGATTCCGGCGGCGGCGAAATAACTAGTTGCAGGTAAAGAAGGGAGACGTAATAGATCGCGCCTGAAGAAAAATAAAAATAAAAAGAGACCGAGGAAAGCTGCAGTATCGTTTAAAGCTATTGCTTGTAGTACGGTTGCAGGAGTTTCTACAAGACCAAAGCGCCTTATGACCTGTCCCAATCCGAACGCAAACCCAGCAAAAACGGGCAACACTAGATCTTTAAAACTCCAACCAGAAATATTTCCACCTTTGGAGACGGCGAGGAGTGAAAGTCCAACGACGACTAAGAAGATCCCCATTGAGTGAATGGTTGATAGGGGTTCACTTAGGAAAACTAGAGCTAGAATGGCAGCGAAGGCGGGCAGAGTCGAGGCGCCAATACCTGCGATGCTAGCCCCAACTTTATCAATGCCAATGTAAAAAGAAATTCGCCCCAATGTAGTTCCAAGAACCCCCCCTCCTAAAAAGATTAACGCGGTGCGGGGGGATATGCTAAGTACGGCATCTATACCTTCTGTAAGGAGAAGGGCAGACCAGAATAGTACAGTTCCGATGGTTATAACAGCAAAAGCTGCTTGAAGGGCATGTCCCCCGTGGGCCATTCCACGTTTGGAAAGGACAGGATCAATTCCCCAGACGACTGCTGCAGCTAGAGCAGCGATATAAATATCAATAGACACATGCTTCTTGGGAGTGAAGTTCTATAAAGAGGATGATTGAAGGGGAAAATTTTAGGAGTGATAAAGACTCATAATGGAAGATAAAAATTTTATTAAATTGGCGATACAGTTGGGGAAGATTGCGCTTATACTAGGGATTGGCCTTAGCCTATTATTAGTAGCGGTTCAGATAACAGAAACTCCCAAAGTTCAACAAAGGGATATGCCAGGGATAGAATGGGATATTGAAAGAATTAATTCCACGCATATTTTAGTGAAACACGTTTCGGGAGAACCGATAGAAGTGGAAAGGGTATTAATCACAGTGGAGGGACGGGGTAGACCAATTCATAAGATTGGTTTAATTGAAAAGGG
>CAWVSQ010000107.1:0-3129 GCA_963933005.1 uncultured euryarchaeote | reverse complement strand
TTGCCATTTAATAGGCAATCCTAGTTGGACAGAGCACCACGCACAAATTAATTCGCCGGCATAGAATTTACTTTTGGACCCAAATCCGCCGCCAACAAATGGTACTGTGACATGGACTTTATGCAAGGGTATTCCTAGTGATTTTGAAAAATAATTTCGGTGTCCAAATGCTCCTTGGCTTGAAAGTTTAATAGATAATTTTCCTGAAGAGGTGGAATAATCTGCAAGGATTACCCGAGGTTCAATTGCATTTGGTATTAGCCGTGGCAAAACTAGGTCTAATTCAACTACATTGTCAGAATTGCTAAATGCGGCATCCACATCTTTTTTATTTCCATTTTCCCAATCGTAAGAAATGTTTCCAGGAGCACCATCATGTAATTGGGGTGCATTTGTATCGGTGGGAGCAGAAATTCCAGTAACAGCTTTTAAAGGTTCATACTTTACTTTGATTAAATCAAGAGCGTCGTATGCAGAATATCGATCGGTGGCGACAACGACTGCGATCCCTTCTCCAGTATATCGAACGATATCTTTCGCCAACATTGGCCTGAAGGGTTTATGGAGCTCGCTTAGAATAGAAACTGGAGAATCGGGCCCAGGGTTAAGAAGTCCAACGGGAGATAGAACCTCTCCGAGTACCCCTGATGCTTCGACATCCTGTGCGGTGTAAACCGCCACAACGTCTTCGTGTGCTTCTGCCAAACTAGTGTCCACGGATAAAATTTTTGCATAGGCATATTGACTTCGAAGAATGGCAGCGTAGAGCATACCAGGGGCGGAATAATCGTCAGTATATTGGGCCTTTCCAGTTACGAGATTCCCATCTTCCCTACGGACGATTCTGTCGCCTACTTCAACCACATCTGTTGGGTTAGTTACTGTTTCTGCTGTATGAGACATATGCCTATCTAAATGGTAGGGGGATGCTTAAGGTCTGCTTTACAACACAAGGAAGGGGTAGTTGATAAGTCAAAAATGCTAAATGCTTTCGAAGATATTAAAATTCGAGTGAAGAGGTGGAGTATGTCCGATTTAAATAAAGAGTTAAAGAAGCATGCATCGGGAATTGTTGATATTTTACTTCGAGAGTATCCAGATGCAGAGATTTCACTAAAATACTCCGATAATTTTGAGTTATTAGTTGCAGTCATACTGTCGGCCCAGTGTACGGATGACAGAGTCAACATGGTTACTGAAACGCTTTTTAAAAAATATAAGACTATAGAGGATTACGCAAATAGTAGTTCGGAGACATTTTCAAAAGACATAGCTTCGATAACTTATTTCAATCAGAAAGCAAGATGGATCGTGGACACGGCAAAATGCATTATAGAAATGCATAACGGAGAGGTTCCAAGTACAATGGAAAAACTCCTTGAATTGCCAGGTGTTGGTAGAAAAACGGCGAATGTTGTTTTACAGCATGCATACGGTGAAACGGAAGGAATAGTTGTAGATACGCATGTGATGCGACTTTCTCGTCGGATGGGACTTGTAGAAAAAAAGAATCGTGATGCTATCGAAGTGGAATTAATGAAGATAATTCCAAGAAAAAAATGGAGAAGGTACACCCATCTAATGATCGCCCATGGAAGGGCTATTTGTAAAGCACGGAGTCCAAAATGCGATTCGTGTCCAATGGGAGAAATATGCCCCTCATCGTGGGTTTATTCAGAGGTGGATCTCTCAAATGGGAAATTATGGAAAAAAATAGGAAAAAATAGTTAGATTTACTCGCCGTACCTCAAGGATGTTGGCTGGGCATAGTTACTTTCCAAGTAGTAGATTTACCACGGCCCCACTTTTCAATTTGCACACCATTGGTTTTGAGAGATAATCTAGCTAGCCTTGCCCCCACTTGTTTTGCAGATAGTCCAAGGACGTCGGCTATATATTTGGCCCGGAAGTATTCCGACCCACGAGATACGCTATCGACTAAATACTCAAGTAATTGGTCGTCCTCGTTTGCTATAGTAGACACAAGTGATAGTACAATACAATTGATTAAGTCCTTTCCTATTCGGAATTTAAAATCATTCAATCTATTGTTACGTATTCTGAATTCTGATTTAACGATAGATTTGTGGCAATTTCTACGTTTCTCATGGCATAACCAGCAGAGCGTGTTAAACTATGGAGCACCTCGGTGAGAAGTAATAAATCGGCATTTGTCATAGGAGATGCTTCGGTTATAAGAGACTCACCTAGCTGGTTAACTTCAGAGAATAACTCACGACAAGTGACAGCAATTCCAAAATCAAAAGTGACCACAGATTGGACAGCATTATAAGTTAAATCGTCTACTTTTTCTACAAGTTTTAATAGAGTTTTAGAAGTATTGACGTTGAGATCAATTGTGTATGATTCAGATTCGAGAACCTTATTGGCTATGTCTTCAGAATCGTCTGCAGTTAATTCTAGATTTTTTGCGATTGACCTATAACTAATCAGAGGAAAAACATCCTCGAATCCAACGGAGTGAGCTACTACGGGGTTTTGGTAAGATATATAGATCAAACGCAGTAATAAAAGAAAAATTTTGTTGGCTTGATTTTCTCGGTTAAGAGCACGCTGGGCCATATCTTTATTACCAGTCATAAATGCATTAATAGATTCGTCTCGCATAGTTCTTCCTGTAATTTCGAGTCGGGTTAAAAGATCATTTAGATTGAAATCGGTGGGATCAATGGAACAATTAATCACAATGGCATTTGGTGTTTCTTCTACAACTCCAAGTCCCATTAATTGGGTTTCGGCTTTGTAGATAGCATTGATTGTTTCAGAATTAAGAGTGATATCACTCTTGATGTAGATGACACGCCTGCCTAAAACATACTGTGCAATAATGGCACGCTCAATGATAGAAGAATTCATATGTTCTACATGGATAGTTGCGTTGGGTTTTTGATAAGTTGCAGATACAGGAGAAACTGCCATTACGCCGCTTTTTAATTGGGTGAGAGATAGATCGTCTCCTTTTTTTACGCCGAAATTCCGGACCCATTCAGAGGGGAGTGTTATTGCTAATGTGGAAGGACCTAGTCGTTGTACTTTCCTAGAATCGGTCATGGATCGAATAGGTGAAGGAATGATATAACCTTCCCTAGACAAATTGATACAATATAT